>JAOUAE010000061.1 GCA_029861085.1 Candidatus Nitrosopumilus sp.
CAAATACTCTTTCTAACGCCTTCATCTGGTCTGATGTATAACTCAGTACACATGGTGCTTGAAAGAAACAGCTTGATGGATTGTTAAACTGTGAAAATACCTTCATTGGAATGATTTGAGCATCTGGTGCAACCCCATGGTACTCATTTCCAACATACAAAAATGTGCCACCAGCTGCAATTCCTGCTACATGTGTTCCATGATCACAGCCTGCAATTGAAGATGGGCACGGCAGTCCCGAGTCTGTTTCAGTTGATTCTTGTACTCCTCCAGGACACAAACTAGTAGAGCTCTCTGATGGAACAGTAGATGAATAACATGCCTCTGATACTATCTTTCCTGCAAGAAACGAATGATTCTTGTCTACTCCAGTATCTAATATTACAATTTGTTGTCCTGCGCCTGTATATCCTACATCTTCAAAAGATTCAGACCATACTTTGTCTGCACCAATGATGCTGTTACTTTGATACAAAAGAGGAGGTACTGCAACATCTTGCATGATTGAAGCAACCATTAGAGATGACTGTAGAACATTTAGAGAATCCAGGTTGACAGTGGTGCTAATGTATGGAATATGTTTGAATTGATATGTGTCAGGACTCAGTGCGTTTGCTGCAGATAGTTGCTCCATTATGTCTTGTTGGGCGCTTTGTATCATTTGTCGCTGACTTTGAATTACCTGAGGCCCTTCCATTTCTCCTTCCATGGCAATCGGAATATCAAGGGCAATGATTACTCGCACCTCTTCTTGTTGTTGCGCCATTGACTCTAACTGTGCAAAGCTTTCAGACATGCTTTCAGGATGTTGGTATGAAAATGCAAGGTTAGCCTCTTGCAGGGGATCTAATTCTTGTGCATAAATTGGTGGAATAATAATAAAGAGTGCCAACAAAACGAACAGAGATATCTTTCTCAAGGACATTATATTGTCATGATAGTTTTTAGGTATTACTGGTATATGGAAAAAAATCACAATGATTTATCTATGTAAATTAGATAAATTCAGGATTCAATTTCTTAGAGATTCACCTACTTATGTGATGACAAATTGGCTTTCGGGGATTTGAACTTATTTATTTCAGGGGTTTATAGCTTTTCCAATTACAATTCTTTAGAGGTTTAGAATCTTGAGTGGATTATTGCTTTGAATTCATTTGTTTTTTTAATGTCTTCAAAATCAATATCCGATTTAGCTTTTTCTTTAAATGAAAAATCTAATTTTATAACCTCTGACAAAATTTTCAGCCCTTCTTTGATTTTTCCAGACTTTACAAAAGATGATGCCTTGTTGTATAGTGCTGTTGTATTTTTTGGTTTAGCCCTCAAAACGTTATCAAAGCATTTTATGGCAATATTGTATTGTCCTATGTAGTGATGGGCCAATCCTTTATTCAACAAAGCTAAGAGATGTCCTTCTTTTTGTGATAAGACATTGTCATAGTGAATAATTGCTTGTTCATATCGTGCTAGTTTTCCAAGTATGTGTCCTTTTTTCAGTAATGCCTCTATTTGCTGGGGTTCCTGTGCAAGAACTTGATCATAGAATGCCATCGCTTCTTTGGGATTTCCCAAATTCAATGACGTCTGTCCATTTTTCAGCAACGATTCAATTTTTTCCGACATGAATTAATTTGCCAATAGGATTTAATGAAATTTTTGGTAATCAAAATTGAATAAGTTTTGACAAATAGGACCACGGGGATTTGAACTTGACTATTTCAGAAGTTCATGAAAAATTTAGGAAAGAATGTCTTGCTCTTTGACTTGTTTCTAAAGGACGTGACTTGTGATGCAGACAAAGGTCTTGGTTGTTTTCCCTTGGAGTATGGAACTACATTGTATTGCGGAATGTGTTGCTTGATTTGTTCTGGGGTAAATCTTTGGTATGCACCTGTATTGTATGATGATGGCGATCCCTGCTGTGTCTGCATGACGCCGACCGCATGAAACGGTCTCTGCCTTTTTGTCTTGGATTTCTTTGATGATATTGGATATGATGTGGTTAGTTTGGGTTGAGGTAGGTTAGTTTTAGTTTTAACAGTGGAACTATTTTGTAATTTCTTTTTCTTTTTAGAAACTGTTTTCTTTTTTTCTGCTGATGCCAAATAATGAAAAGATTGTTTTTAGTTTAATGAGAAGTGTTTCAGAGATTAAAAACATACAATAATGTTGATTTTTCTTACCCATCTTTTTATAATAATTGTACGCACATACACTCTCATGAAACCACCAGTAGGAATTTGAGGCAAGGATGTATTTTTTGTTCCAAACTTTTGTGATAACTGCGGTAAGCATTTTTTGATTGATGATGAGTTTAAAGAACACGAATTGAATTGTTAATAGATATCTGGCTGCATTTGATGTGAGATTTATTGCTACGAAGTGATGAGGAGGAGAATTGTTTTTAGCAAAAAGAGGAAGAGAAGAAAATTTCATCATCTAAAAAATCAAAATCAACTTAGAATCTAATAATTAATTTTATTGTGTTTAAAATTATTTTTTATTTTTGTCTAATTTTTGTTTTGCACTAAAGCTAGGAAGTAACTCATTAGTCAACTTTTCAAGTTGTGATGCAAAATATAATGCAGTAGAATATGCCATAATTCACTATGTCAAACCGATACAAGAACGTGTGCTGTAATTTCTTAACGTTTGTTTATTTTTCTACAAAAATAACTACAAAAATAAAGAGTTTAAAAACTTCCCATTGCATAATTGATTTCAGATGTTTCATTGACTTGTCCCCCTACGTGGTTTCCCGGCAAATCTATCTTCAATCCAAGCTGAATACACCCATGAATTGACAACTCCCATGCAATTCCCATATCGTTGTGTCTGCCAGTAGGATGATCAAAGGATTCCCTGCCAGATGGTGTCAGCAGCATCTCCTCGTGTTTGAGTTGAGTGATCAGTTCACGTTCCAGCTTTGCCTTTGCAGGATCCTTGATGTTTGCAGGATTTGGAAATTTGTATTCCTGTTTTAAAATGGACAACCCATCGTCTTTTAGCATCTTTTTTGTGCCTGACGTACCAGCTGAGAAATTAATTTTAGTTACTCTTGACTTGCCAAATCTACTTTCCATGAGATCAGTGAAGGTTCTCTCGTTGGTGTAATCAAAGACCATTAGAGATGGAGGAAATTTTGGGAATAATACTCGAGTATGAAATTCAATTATCTTATCAAATGATGTGTGGTTTAGCGCATAGACATCTCTAAGAAATGGAACAGGTTTTGGGATTTCTTTTGTAGGTGTTGGCATCTCATGAATTACTATTCCAAAGAAATCATTTTGTGATGCTGGATCCTCACCATAGATGTATCGAGGCAATGATATTTTTGAATTAGTAAATTAATTGAGAAGTGTTTAGAAAAAAAGACTTTGAAGTTGTTTTTAAACAAGATAATTTGCTCTGTTATTAGTAATGAAGAAACTGGGGGACAAAGTAAAAGAGAATTGTGAAAAATGTAACCATGTTCAAATTTTTGAAGTTTCTGAGATAAGTGAATACGGAGAAGCGTTTGGTATTTGTGAAAAATGTAAAAATGTTATACGTGTGTAATTTGTGATTGAAAAAAACAACCCCAGATGGAATTTTGAAAGTTTGAAATGAAAAGAGAACCAATTACTTCTTTTCTTGAGTTGTATTATCAAAACTACAGGAGCTGCAAAATACATTCCAAGATTTAGTAAAATCAAACTAATTCCATATCCCAAAACTTCTTCCTCTGAATCCATATCAACATAATTCAAAATAGATAAACTTGAGATCATTGGATTTATTGCAATCTCAAGTATTTTTGTCATGTTTTTCTATGCTCGTTTAGTACAATCAAAAAGATATATGGTTTTGTAAAACAAATAATCCGTGGACAAGTATCTTACTGTAATCTTAGTTTTTATGGTTGCAGGCATACCTATCTCATTTGTAAATCCAAATACTGGAGAATTACTAGATCAACCTGTAATTGGATTGTTTTATGCTTCTATTGCGGGTATAGCAGTTATCATTCTTTACAGCTCCTATAAAGGAAAAAAAGAGAGACAAAAATCTAATGCTAGAAGAAGATCTCGAAAATAATCTTTGTGTGAAATTCTATAATCTTATCAAAACTTGTATGATTTAGTTTGTAGAGGTCTCTCAGTATTGGTAACGGTTTCAGGTTTTGATGTCAATAATTAACCAATCAGGTTTATTGTATATGAACCCGATTGGTAAACGGACCCGACCGGATTCGAACCGGCGACCTATTGCTCCGCAAGCAATCGCACTATCCAAGCTATGCAACGAGTCCAAAAAGTTTTGGAAATTTACGCTTAATTTGGATTGCTATTAGTTAGGTTGTGCAAAGATGTAAGGAGTATCATCAGATTCATGAAATGTCCAAGCAGTAGGTAAAGAAATACTTTGAATCGATTTTAGATTATTCTTCTCAATCAGAGTGCCCCATCCAGCCTCATTGTTTGGATCTGAGACATATTTTTGAGACAGCGTACCAGCAAATACCCAACCCGAATTTGGCCATAAATCAGATATTGAATTAATTTTTTCTAAAACGCCAGAAGCTAAAGACACTCCACCCATTTGTGCAAGACCCCCTATGAAAAAAATTGGTTGTTTAAGATTCAATGAAGAGTAATCAAAAATCCCAGCATCAGAGCAACGAGGATTATAATCAAGAGTGCTGCACAAGAATTTTTGAAGATCAACTAACATATCGTCAATTTCCACACTGTAAGATTCCATATCAATTACTTTACCGCAAAATGCAATACGGCCATCCCCAGAACCAATGTCAATTACTTCCAAATATCCAAGTTTTTTGGCAAGTAAAGCACCAACATATGCAGACATTATCCACGTTGGAGAAAACGGCGCATGGCTTGAACCATGTTGAATACTGCTCAACCAATATTTGTTAATGTCACCTTCATAAACAATGCAAGGAGTACGCCCAATAACTTTTTCATATGAATTGTAATAGATCGGATTCTTGGCTGCAAATTGATGTAATAATTCTAATTCTTGTTGCTCTATTTGGAATAACTCAGATTTTGAAATTGGGATTACTTCTTGAATTTGACTGTGTCCTTCATAAAGAGATGCAAATTCTTTTTTTAAATTTACAAGATTTTTAGCTAGTGTTTCAATCATCGTACAGACCTTTGTCGTATTGTTCAACAAATTCCCTAGTACTCATTTTTTGACGTAGTTCTTCAAACAATTTTGCTTCTGATTCAATTTCTTCTTTTGATTTTTTGTCTGTGTTCCCAGATTGAAGTTTTTTGGTGGTTTCTTGAATGGATGTTGATAATGTTTTCATTATACGTGGATGAATATTAGAATTGAATTGTTCAGAAATGGATTTATCAATTATCTGAATCTTATTCAATAATGAATCGGGCTGAGATTCAATCTGCTCTTTAAGCATGGTTGACATTGAAGAGACATTCATAACTTGATAGTAAGTTTCAACAATTTCATGAATGTTCAAATCATAATTTAACTCTGCGATTTTAATTAAATTCTGAAGTTTCAGAGATTCATCATCAAATATTTGAGATATGTCATCAGTTGATGTCATATAGCAAAAGGAATTTTAAATTTTTAAAAATGTTAGCGTTATGCTTCTTTTTCTGCCTTGTTGATATAAACATAGTTCATAATCAAGCCGGCAATAATCCCACCCAAGATTGGTGCTACCCAATACAACCAATGGAATTCCCAGAAGCCAGAAATCAATGCAGGACCAAATGTTCTTGCAGGATTTACTGATGCACCAGTTAGTGGTACAGCGATCAAGTGAATAAGGAAAACCATTCCACCGATTGCAAATCCATGTAATCCAGGAGATGCTTTCTTGTGAACTGCAGTCATGAAAATTACCGTTACTAAGAAAAATGTCAAGATTGCCTCTATTGCAAATCCTGAACCAATACTGTTATTGATTAAATCACTTGGTCCGCCTTGAGTTGCAAAGTTAACTTTGGCGCCAAGTTCAGGCAACATTACCCAAAGTGTAGCAGCAGCTGCAACAGCTCCGATTAATTGTGAAATTATGTATGCAATCCCATCTACAATTCCGATTTTTTTTGTAATCATCATTGGAATAGTGACTGCAGGATTGATGTGAGCACCAGATACATGACCAAATGCATAAACCATCAAAGCAATGGCACCACCATGTCCAAGAGAGATGAATAATACAGATTGTGTTGTCAATTCCTCACCGAATGCAGAGACTGCCAAAATTACGGATAGAGGACCAAAGAATACTAAGCCATAAGTTGCTATTGCCTCTGCCAGATACGCTCTTGGATTAACCATTACGCAAAGCCCTGTCAATATCCATATAAAAGATTCGACATGATTTTTTTGAATTGTTCGTCTCAAAAAGTAATTAATTATAGATGGAATCATTAGAAAATATATGATTTCTGAAGGCGATTCTGTTCCAAAATTTGAGGCAAATGATGCAAAGGGTGCCAAGATAAAATCCAGTGATTTTAAGGGTAAAAAATATGCCATTTACTTTTATCCAAAAGATTTCACTCCAGGATGCACCACAGAGGCAGATGAATTTTCCAAAGATTATAAGAAATTTCAAAAAGAAGAAATTGAAATTATCGGAGTTAGTCCAGATAATGTGGAATCGCACAAAAAATTCTGTGACAAAATGGAGATCAAATATCCACTATTAGCAGATGTTGATAAAGAAATCTCAAATTCATTTGGGGTTTGGGGTAAAAAGAAATTCATGGGAAGAGAGTACATGGGAGTAATGAGGAGCACTTTTCTTGTAAATGAAAAAGGAAAAATTTTCAAAATATATCAAAAAGTAAAACCTGCAGGACATTCAAAAGAAGTCCTAGAGGATTTCCTAAATTCAAAATAAAAACAAGTAAAAGAAACAGTTGTTTAGAAATTAGAAACCTTTTGGTAGTGTGCCTTTAGGTTTTGGTACCTCTGCTGGAGGTGCTTGCTTTGTTTGTGCTGCAATCCCTTCAACTGTAAGATAACTA
Source organism: Candidatus Nitrosopumilus sp. (assembly GCA_029861085.1). The sequence goes on from JAOUAE010000061.1 coordinate 7,026, forward strand.
CCACTAAAACTTCCAAATGTTTTATCAGCTGGATGAAATGCCATTCTTGCTCTTGTTGCAAAGTATTGGTCGGATGGTGCTGTGTAACCAGTAATTATTCCTTTTTTATCAGTCCAACTTTTAGTTGGAACTTTCCCTACAGGAGCAGATCTTCTAACAAAGTATCTGTTAGGAGCGGGTGAATAACCTGTGACTTTAGCTCTGTAATCATGGAATGAAGTCATTGGAGCAGTGTAATATGCATTCTCTAAAGCTTCATTGAAGGTTGCTGGAAGTTGTGATGCTGTTTCAGCTGGTTTTGGTGCTTCTTGTGGTTTTGCAGCTTCTGCTGGTTTAGCTTCAAATCCTTTTGGCAAAGTACCTTTTGGTTTTGCTGCTGCTGTTTCAGCCGGTTTAACCTCTGCAGGTTTTGCAGCTTCTGCTGGTTTAGCTTCAAATCCTTTTGGCAAAGTACCTTTTGGTTTTGCTGCTGCTGT
>JAOUAE010000022.1 GCA_029861085.1 Candidatus Nitrosopumilus sp.
GGTTTAACCTCTGCAGGTTTTGCAGCTTCTGCTGGTTCTGACACTAGCTGAGTAGAAAGTGTATTCAGTTTTGCTTCTAATTCGGCAATCTTGTTTTCAAGATCTTGTTTCGTACGCTTCTTAGCATCTGCCATAAATTTAAAGGATAATCCGGGGTTTATGTACATTTGGGTTGATTACCGCAATCAATTTTGATCAAGTTTTATATGTTGAAATTAGATAATACTTACCATGGATGACTTTGAGAAAGAATACCCTGAATTTGACTGGAAGAACATACCAGCATACAAACATCCAGGTGGCAAGAATTGTCCATGTCCAAAGCACGAATACATCAGAGAGCAGATTAATTTTACGAAGCAAGTAAATGAAAAAGGCAAAGAACCAGCCAAAGTCACACTAAAGTTTTGTCCCGATCATTATAGAGTATACATGGAAGAGGTAATTCCTGCAATGCCATTAAAATATAGAATTCTCACAAAAATTGCACTAAAACTTGGAGCAATTCAAGTTGAACAATTAAAGTACATGGAATCAGAATTGTGTTTTTACTGTAAATTTGGTTCTGGCGGTCATGACAAAAAAACAGAACTTCCACCAATGTAAATTACTCAAAACCCGACAAAATTTCATGTTTGCTAAAATTATAACAATATCATCCATTTACACATAAAGAATATTTTTTCTGTGAGAAAAACCCACTGGCAAATAATAGAATTAGGATATGATTTTAGAGATTTGCATATGTTCCTCATTCCCATAGCAAAAATGACATTCAGGACTAAATAATTTCATAATTTTATTTCCCTTACACACAGCAGATTAATCATCAGTCAATATTGCCATTTATAAAAATGAGAATCACATAGTCATTAGAACAATTTCAACAAACCCACCATTGTAAAAATCTAGTTAAGCTTATACTTGATCTGGATAGAGAATCGATATGGGAATAGAAGATATTAATGATTTCATAGTCGAACTTGAAAATCACGGAGAACTAAAGAGAGTAAATACAGAAGTTGATTCAGATTTAGAAATTGCAGAGATACTTAGAAGAGGGATGTACGCTAACGGTCCCGCAATTCTTTTTGAAAATGTAAAAGATCACAATATGCCGGTTTTAGGAAATGCATTTGGTTCCATGAAAAGATTAGAGATCGGATTAGAGATGACAGACTTTACTGAAATTGGCCAACGTATTACAGATATGACAAAGATGGACATTCCATCAGGATTGCTAAATAAAATTAAAAAACTTCCAGAACTTACAAAGATGACAGCATCATTTCCTAAAGCAGAGACAAGTGGACCAGTAACTGAAATTACATCAAAGGATGCATCATTTGAGGATTTACCAATACTGAAATCTTGGCCAGATGACGCAGGCAGATTCATCACTCTGGGATTAGTTGCCACAAAACACCCAGAAACAGGAGTAAGAAATCTGGGAGTTTACAGAATGCAAATAGTAGATAAAACTCACGCACTAATGCATTGGCAAAAACACAAAAGAGGAGCAAATCATAGTGACATTGCAAAAGACAGAGGAGAGAAAATTCCAACTGCCATAATTATTGGCGGGGATCCAGCTACAATATTTTCGTCGATTGCCCCAGTTCCAGAAGGATTAGACAAGTACTTGTTTGCAGGAATTACAAGGAAGGAAGGAATCAAAACTGTGAAATGTAAAACAATTGATTTGGATGTACCTGCAAATGCAGAGATAGTTCTAGAGGGATATGTCGATCCTGCAGATATTAGGGATGAAGGGCCATTCGGAGATCATACAGGTTACTACACACCAGTTGAACCATATCCAACATTTACACTGACAGGGATTATGCGAAGAAAAGATCCAATATACGTTACAACAGTTGTGGGAAAACCAATTCTTGAAGATGCGTATATTGGAAAAGTAATTGAGCGTTCATTTTTGCCATTAATCCAAATGTTCCATCCAGAAGTAGTAGATTTTAGCATGCCAGCAGCAGGATGGTTCCAAGGATTTGCAATCATGTCAATCAAAAAAAGATATCCAGGTCAGGCCAAAAAAGTCATGATGGGGTTGTGGGGCATGGGACAGCTTTCTCTAACAAAGATGTTTGTCGTAGTGGATGAAGACATCAATGTACATGACATCAATGATGTAATATGGGCAATCACCACAAGAGCAGATGCATCACGAGATACAACAATTATCAATAATACACCAACAGATACTCTCGATCCAGCATCACCACTTGTTAATTTAGGTTCTAAAATGGGAATTGATGCAACACAAAAAACAAGAGAAGAAGGATACGAAAGGGAAATTCAACAATTAGTTAAAGTCGATAATGAGACAAGAAAATTAGTAGATTCAAAGTGGTCAAGTTATGGATTATGATAAAGATATAGGATTGTAAAAATTATCTCTCTCTTCTACTTTATATCCAATTTGGTGAATTGCATCCATGATTATCTTGTCAGTGAGTTCAGTAGAGCGTGCCCCAGTACATGAAACAACCTCTTCACCGATGAGCGTGCCACCAAAATCATCAGCACCATATTGTAAAGCAAGCTGAGCCATTCCAATTCCGTTAGTTAACCATGATGACTGAATATGTGGAATTAATCCATCAAAAACAAGTCTAGAAATTGCAATCATTTTCAAAAGTTGGATTCCACCAGTTCCATATTCAACAATACCTTCTTCATGCATCAAAGTATTATTTGGTTCAAAATTCCAAGGAATGAATGCCATGAAACCTTTGGTTTTTTCTTGAAGTTTTATGATTTTAGAAAAATGCTCAACAATATCATTATTATTTTCTACATGACCATACATCATTGTTGCAGAACCCGGAATGCCAAGTGAATGAGCTTCATCCATAATTCTAATCCAATCATCGCTAGATATTTTTTTTGGACTAATAATTTCTTTAACTGAATCAGTTAGGATTTCTGCACCAGCCCCAGGGATGGATTGCAGACCTGCATCTTTTAATCTAGATAGGATTTCTTTTGTCGATGATTTTTCAACTCTTGCAATCATATCAATTTCAGATGTAGACAGTCCATGAATTCCAACGGTTGGAAATTTCTCTCGAATCATTCTGAATGCATCTTCATAATATTCTATCTTCAGATTTGGATTATGACCACCTTGAATCAGGACTTGGCGAATCTTAAACATATCATATGAAGTTTTAACTCTAGATTCAATTTGCTCAAGGGTTAAAGTGTAAGAATCTTCAGCTCCAGGAGATCTGTAAAATGCACAAAACTTACAATCAGTAATACAAACATTAGTGTAATTCAAAATAATATTATTTACAAATGATGCTTTTTTGCCAAATTGCTTCCTTGTAAGATGTCCAGAAACAAGACCCATGAGATGAACATCATCAGACTCTAAGAGTCTCAAACAATCTTCAGATCCCGGTCTTTTACCATCAAGGGAGTTCTCCAAAATATCTTTGATATCACTTTTTTGTATCTGTTCGGTAGTTTGACTCAAGCATTCTACATCCTCTGGAATTTCTATTTAATCCTTGATAGAAATAATAAATTTTTAAACATTCCAATTATGCATATGTTAAGATTGATTGTTGAGAAGAAGAACTATACTTATTGCAACAAAAAGGCCCAACCAAATCATAAATCTCACCTTATTCATTACAATACTTGAATCGTTCAAGATTTTATATAATTTTATTTCTAAAACAAGATTTTTGAACTCTTTAATTTTAGGGAATATGATCTTCAGGTCTCGTTATTTTTAAGTAGGGTACAAAAATGAGATCAAATCATGGTATCAGGTAATCAAATAAGGCTAAATCGAATACTCAGGAAAGGAAAAATGCTTTGCATTCCAATGGATCATGGAATCTCAAACGGACCCATTGAGGGTCTTGAAGATCCAGTATCTACAATTTACAAATGTGAAGGACATGGACTCACAAGTGTAATCATTAACAAAGGAATTCTCAAAGCAATGCCCAAACCAACTAAAATTGGAATTTTAGTTCATTTTTCAAGCAGCACATCATTATCATTATCACCTAATCGAAAAATGCTAACAGGTACAGTCAAAGAAGCAGCAGCAATGGGAGCTGATGGAGTTTCATTACATATCAACATCGGAGGCAAAGAAGAACCAGAAATGTTAGAACAACTTGGAATGACTGCAGATCAATGTCACAAATGGGGAATGCCACTTTTAGCAATGATGTATCCAAGGGGCGAGAACATTAAAGATCCACATGATCCAGAAATTGTAGCACACGTTGCAAGAATTGGAGCAGAATGTGGTGCGGACATAGTTAAAACATTATACACTGGAGATATCGATTCCTTTTCAAAAATTGTAAAGAGTACACCAGTTCCAATTGTTATTGCAGGTGGACCAAAAGCAAAAACAGATTTAGATATTCTTCAAATGACCGAAGATGCCATAATCGCAGGAGCAAAAGGAGTCACATATGGTAGAAACATCTTTGCACATAAAACACCTGAAAAAATGATAGATGCATTAGCTGAAATAATTTTTAGAAAAGGAACGGCAAAGGAAGCAATGAAAAAAATTGAGTAAAACAAGAGAACTAATAATTTTGCCTAAGGTGTCTCAGACACAATTAGCCAAATTTCTACCTCAGATAGAAGCAGAAGGAGTGAAAATGGTGTATTTAGATCCAAAAAAACTAGGTAAAATAAAAACAAAGATTCAGACAGTTTTTCCATCCAGTGTTTCAAACTACGTAGTTCTCGATAAAGATAAGACAAAACCAAAAGGTAAGAAAGTTGGAAGAAAATTTCAGGTATTATCAAATTCTGATATTGACAACATCCTTACAGTTGCTAAGAAAGAGCTAGACTTTGTAATTGTCGAAGTAAAAGATTGGAAAATAATTCCTTTAGAAAATATCATTGCAAAATTACACAAAATTCATACTAAAATTTTTGCAATTGCCAAAACACCTGAGGAGGTAAGAAAAATGTTTTCAATTTTAGAAGTAGGTGTAGATGGGGTAATCTTTAGCACATCATCAATTAATGAAGTAAGAGAGGTCATGGTATACTTGGGAACAAAAAATTTCGACATGAGGCCTGCAAAAATTATAGAAATTAAAGAAGTCGGAGATGGTGAACGGGTTTGTGTAGATACAGCTTCAATGCTGCATAAGGGTGAAGGAATGTTAATTGGAAGTAGATCAAACTTTCTGTTTCTAGTTCATAATGAATCAGTGGGATCATCATTTACATCACCAAGACCATTCAGAGTAAATGCAGGGGCGGTTCATTGCTACACATTATCACCAGATGGAACAACAAATTACCTCTCAGAAGTAGAAACAGGCTCTGAAGTGCTAATTCTTAATTCAAAGGGAAAAGCAAGAAGAGTAACCGTAGGAAGATCTAAGATTGAACGCAGACCGATGCTAATGATTAAAGCTGCAGTAGACGGAGAAATAGGCGGGATAATAGCACAAGATGCAGAAACAATCCGCTTTGTAAAATCAAATGGACAACTAGTATCAGTAACGCACCTAAAGAAAGGAGACACGGTCATGGTACATGCAAAACCTGCAACAGGCAGACATTTTGGAATGGAAGTTTCAGATGAATACATACTAGAAAAATGAAATACAAGACATGTGTATCGATTGGGGAGAAAACGCCTACAAAGATTGGAAAAATTTTAAAAATTGCACTGAAAAAATCGGATTACGTAGAAGTAAGACTAGATTTTTTAAAAATAGAACAAATTCCAGAAACATTAGAAATTATCAAAAAAGATCTTAATAGAATAGTATGTACATTAAGACCAAAAACAGAAGGCGGTAAATTTGCAGGAAATGAAAAAGAGCGAATTGCAATTCTAAAATTAATCGCAGAGTACAATCCTTTCCTATTAGATATAGAATTTAACACATTAAAGAATAATTCATCATTAGCAAAATATCTAAAATCAACAAAGACAAAATTACTTGTGTCATGGCATGATTTTAAAAAAACTCCTGATTCTTCAGAACTTAAGAATAAAATTAATCAAATGAGTAAATTTTCATCAAATGTAAAAATTGTAAGTACGGCAAAATCAACAAATGATTCAACGAGAATGCTTGAATTGTACAGTAAAAAAGGAAAGAATAACCTAATTTCATTTGCAATGGGAGATTTTGGAAGGATTTCAAGGATTTTATGCCTGTATTTGGGCAGTCCGTATACTTATGTTTCTCTAGGAAAGCCGATTGCACCAGGACAGTTTAGTGTTGATGAAATCAAAAAAATTGCAAATTTAAAAAAATAAGCGATGAAATAGTTGAGAGTTTAAATCAATCATGCAATTCAAGAAAATTTGATGAGTAAATCATTTGCGGTAATCGGAGATCCCATTGATCATTCATTATCTCCAAATATTCACAGTGCAGCATTTAGAGAAATGGGTTTAGATTCATCATATATTGCATATAGAATTCCAAAAGGAGAATTAGAAGAAGGAATTGAAGGATTAAAGAAAATCAAAATCTATGGATTTAACATTACCATTCCACATAAAATAGAGATGATGAAATATCTAGATAAAATGGATGAATCATGTAGTTTGATTGGTGCAGTAAACACAGTTACAAACAAAGATGGAATTTTAAAAGGATACAATACAGATATGGATGGATTTCTCGACCCATTTAAAAAAAAGAAATTAAGCATTGCAAATACCAAAGTGCTTCTTATTGGATCTGGCGGTGCAGCAAGGGCAATAGTTGCGGCATTTGCAAAAGAAAAAGCTAAAAGCATCACCATTGCAAATAGAACATTAGATAATGCCAATACTCTTTCAGTGTTTGCAAAAAAAATCGGATTAAACTCAAATGCAATAAAAATTGAAGATGTTAAGAATACCGTAAAAAATTACGACATTATCGTTAATGCCACATCAGTAGGACTAAGAAACGAACCAAGTATTATTTCCTTAGAAGGCATTAATGAAAAAACGATTGTTTATGATATCGTATACATGCCAATGAATACAGATTTTATCAAAAAAGCAAAAGAAAAAAATGCCATTGTGATTTACGGTTATGAAATGCTACTAGGTCAAGCAGTAAGAGCCTTTGAGATTTGGCACGGCATGGAAGCACCTTATAACGCCATGAAAAAAGTATTGTTGGGAGGATTTTGATGGTAAAAACAAAGGCCACTGTCCATGGAGCAGTATCATTGGTTAATGCAATTTCAAATCAAAAAGGAGCAACATTAGGAATTTCATTAAAGGTAGAAGCAACAGTGGAGACCAGCCCAGGTAAAGGGATTTCAATTCGATCAGAAAATAAAAGCCTAAGTTCCCGTTTAATTAACAATACAATTGAAAAAATTGTTTCGAAGAAGGATTTAGAGCATAATAAAATTGCAATTATGCTAGATTCAGAAATTCCAACAGGGTATGGACTTAAAAGTTCAAGTGCAATTTCATCTGCCGTTGCGTTAGCATGTGCAAAAATATTCAAACCAAAATTTACAGATCAGCAAATACTTCTAGCAGGAGTTGATGCATCCATTAAATCCAAAGTCAGCATTACGGGAGCATATGATGATGCATGTTCCTGTTACTATGGGGGATTTAATGTTACAGATAATGCAAAAAAGAAAAGAATTCAATTTGAAAAAGGAGCATCAAATCTAATTGCAGTGATATTTATTCCAAAAGATAGAAAAAGAGGGAACCTAAAAAAACTGAAAATTTTTTCATCGATATTTGAAAATGCATGGGAATTAGCAAGAAAAGGGAATTATTGGGATGCAATGATAATTAACGGATTAGCAACTGCATCTATTTTAAATTCAAATTCTAAAATTATTGCAGAGTTAATTGAAAAAGGGGCACTGGGGGCATCAGTTTCAGGAAATGGGCCATCAATAGCTGCAGTAACAAAAAAAGAAAACGAAGATACTATCAAAAAAATATTCTCGACATTAGAAGGAAACATAATAGTTTCAAAAATTAGCAATAAAAAGGCAGAAGTTCATGAAATGTAAAGTTGAAAAATCAAAAATTTCAGGCGAAATAGTTTGTCCGTCAAATAAAAGCTATACGCATAGAGCAATTTTTCTTGCATCACTTGCAGGAAAAAATAGCGTTGTAGAAAACGCACTATTTTCAGCAGATACGGATGCGACAATTGAAACCTGTAAAAAATTTGGCGCAGAGATTGAAATTAAAGATTCAAGGATCATTGTTAAAAATCCAATAAAAACAGATACCAAAGTATCTGAAATTAACACAGGTAACTCAGGCACAACAATTAGAATTGCTTCAGGAATTGCTAGTTTGTTTTCTGATGAAATTGTACTAACTGGAGATTCGAGTCTTCAAAAAAGGCCTATGCAATCACTTCTAGATGCATTATCAAGCATAGGAGCACAATGTAAATCAACAGATGGGAAACCACCAATCAAAATTAAAGGAAAAATTATTGGAGGAGATGTAAAAATTCCAGGAAATTTTTCTAGTCAATTTATTTCATCATTGTTAATTAGTGCACCATTAACAGAAAAAGGAATCAATCTGTCTATAGAAGGAAACTTAGTTTCAAAACCATATCTTGATGCAACTATTGCTACAATGAGAAAATTCGGAGTAACAGTTCAGACATTGATTCCATACAAAAGATATAACGTATCACCCCAAATATACAAAAAAGATACATTTACAGTTCCAATTGATTTTTCAAGTCTTGCACTTCTTCTCTCAGCTACTGTTCTCAATGGTGAAGAAATTACAATAAAAGGAAATTTGGGAAACTTGCCACAAGGAGATGAAATTTTTATTGATATTTTAGAACAACTTGGAGTTAATGTAATTATTGATGATGATGAAATTAAAATTGAGCCACCTAAAAAATTAAAGGGTGGAAAATTTGATTTAAGTAATTCACCAGATCTTCTTCCACCTCTTGCAATTTTATCATTAAATTCATCTGCGCCAATTGAAATATTTAATGTCAAACATGCAAGGTTAAAAGAAACAGATAGAATTGCAATCATAGCAAGGGAGCTTGTAAAACTTGGAATTAAAGTTCAAGAAAAAGAAGACGGTTTAATTTTAGAATCGTCTGAAAAAATAACAGGTGTAGAACTGAATTCTGAAGAGGACCATAGATTATTCATGGCATTCTGCATTATAGGAATGTATGTTGGTAATTGCACTGTGACAGATCCGGAATCAGTAAAAGTATCATATCCAAATTTCATAGATGAAATGAATCGTCTGGGTGCAAAAATCCAAATTCAGTAAAATATTTTTCAAAAAAATAATCAAGAGGGTTAAAAGGCGCGACCCTGTATAGAGTGAAAAGCATTCTCTTCACTCACAACACTTTTGCGTAGATAACATGTTATTTTCGCAGAGTCGCGCAAATTATTCTTTAGAATTTACACTATTTTGCATATTTCATGCATATTATTATTATATTTAAGAATATATTATAAATATTTTATATAATAATCAAATATTTTATAATTTCTAATATAAGAAAATCAATTGTCAAAAAATAATTACCGATCCATTAAGATGTATGATTAATTTTTGGATGATGAATTATAAGCATCATTTAACTTTGGTAAAATGTGCCGGGAAGTTCTATTGGTCAACGTCTTATTTTAACAAGTTTTGGTGAAAGTCACGGAAAATCAATTGGTGCTGTAGTTGATGGATGTCCAGCAGGATTAGAAATTGATGAAAAAGATATTCAAAAAATGTTAGACCTAAGAAAACCAGGTCAAAATCTAATTTCAACTCAAAGAAAAGAAGGAGACATAGTTGAAATTATTTCAGGGGTTTTCAGAGGACATACTACAGGTGCACCAATTACAATGATAATTTGGAATGCTGATCAAAAATCTAAAGATTATGAAAATTTAAAAACAAAACTAAGACCAGGTCATTCGGATTATCCCGCCATGGTAAAATATAATCATTTGAATGATTATAGAGGTGGCGGAAGATTTTCAGGAAGATTAACTGCAACTCATGTAATGGGAGGAGCCATTGCCAGAAAATTACTCAAAGTGACATTAGGTATTGAAACAAACTCATTCGTATCACAAATTGGAAAAATAAAGATGGAAAAAGAGTTTAACGAAAAAATGATTAACTCCATTTATAAAAATGAAGTAAGATGCCCAGAGGATAAAACTGCAAAGATAATGAGAGCAAATATCATGGATGCAAGAAAAAAAGGAGATTCACTTGGAGGAATAATTGAATCAATTACAACAAAAGTTCCGGTTGGATTAGGAGATCCGATATTTAGTTCATTAGAATCAGATTTGAGTAAAGCAATTTTTTCAATTCCATCAGTAAAAGGAATTGAATTTGGTTCAGGATTTAGAGGTTCAGAATTTTATGGTTCTGAAAATAATGACTTGTACACAATTAAGAAAGGAAAAATTGTGACAGAGACAAACAGATCAGGCGGAATCCTTGGAGGCATTTCAAACGGGATGCCAATCACTATGAGAATTGCATTTAAGCCAGCATCATCGATTGCTCAAAAACAAAAAACAGTGGATATTAAAACAAAAAAAGAAACAACCCTTCAAGTCAAAGGAAGACACGACCCATGTGTCGTACCAAGAGCCCCACCAGTAGTAGATTCACTTGTAGCATTAACTATTGCAGATCATGCACTCCTCGCCGGGGCAATCAAACCCGTTTTATAAGAAAATGTCAGACATCAATGATCTTCGAAATAAGATGGATGGAATTACTCTACAAATGATAGAGTTGCTAAAAATCAGGACAAACATTGCAAAAGAAATAGGAGAAATTAAAAAAAATATTGGTAAAGGTGTAACAGACGAAGTACGAGAAGATAATTTACGTGGAAAAGTAATTTCATTATGTAATGATATAGGGCTTGATGAAACTATTGGTGTAAAATTTTTAAATTTTCTTTTAAATGAATCAATTAAAGTACAATCAAGTAATAAACAGACACATCTTTCAATTTTCTTAAAAGCAAAATCACTTGAACAACAAGGGAAAAAAATTATCCATATGGAAGTTGGCGAACCAGACTTTTTACCACCAAACATTGTCAAAAAGTCTTTAGAAGAAGTGTTTGACAAAGGATTTTTAAAATATGGTCAAGCAAAAGGAATGCCAGCATTCAGAGAAGCACTTGCAAAATACATATCTAAAAAATTCAATGTGGAAATCACACACGACAACATCATAGTAAGTCCAGGAGCAAGATTTTCAATCTTCACTGCAATTTCAACACTTCTCAATCCAAGTGACGAGATGATTGTAATTGAACCTGCATGGCCAGCATACAAAGATTGTGCATTAAATTCAGGAATAAAAGTCAGAACCATCAATACAACTATTGAGAACAAGTGGGAACCATCACTTGAACAAATAAAAAATACAATTAATCCAAATACAAAAATGATTGTACTTAACTATCCAAATAATCCAACAGGGAAAATTTTGGATGAAAAATTGCAAGACGACATAATGGAAATAGCACAAAAAAATAATCTCTATGTGCTAAGTGATGAGATTTATTCACAGTATGCAAAAAAGAATTGGAAAAGTATTCTAAATTATAATTATGAGAAAAGTATTGTCACCCAATCATTCTCAAAATCTCATGCAATGACAGGATTTAGAATAGGGTATGGGATAGCCGATGTACAAATTATTGAAAAAATGGCAAAATTAGAGGCATTATGTCTTACAAATGTCTCAGAACCAATTCAATACATAGCAATGAAAGCATTAGAGGCCGATACATCCAACAATACTAATACAGTGCAAAACAGACTTGATATATTGGCGCAAAAAGCAACTGAAATTGGATTAGATTTTGTTATTCCAGATGGAGCGATGTATATTTTTGCAAGAATTGACAAGGAAGGTTTTGACGGAGTACAGTTCGCCAATAGTACACTTGAGAAAGGTTTAGCAGTAGCACCAGGAGAAGGATTTGGAGATTACAAAAATTTTATTAGACTTTCTGCATGTCAAAACGAAAAAATACTTGTAGAAGGAATGAATATACTGGGTAAGATTATGAGTGAGAATCAATGAAACAGATCACAATTATTGGTGCAGGTGGTCAAATGGGTCAATGGTTTGTAAAATATTTTAGAAGTCAAGGATTTCAAGTAACAGGTTATGATTCAGAAAACAAAATTTCAGGAAAAGAGGTCATAATATCAGAATCGTTAGTAGGGGGAATTTTAAAGGCAGATTATGTTGTTTTATGCACACCCACAAGAAGAACACCCGAAATTATCAGACTGATTGCAAAAGAGATGAAAAGAGGCACATATCTTCTTGAAATTTCATCTGAAAAATCTAAAGTGGTCTCATCATTATCAAAGATGCCAACAAAGATCAATCCAATTTGTATTCACCCTATGTTCGGTCCAGGAACTAAGACAATTAGAGGTCAAAATATAATTTCAGTCCCAATTAAAGATGCTAAAAAAGAATTGACAGTTGCAAAGGAATTGTTTGCAGGTGCAAACTTTGTTACAATTGATGCAATTGAACATGATAAAAAGATTGCAGTAATTCTAGGGTTAACTCATTTAATGAATTTGGTTTTTGCAAATATTATCTCAAAAGATGAAAAGATACATCTGACGGAAAAAATGTCAGGAACCACTTTCAGAGTACAAAAAACATTGGCAGAAAGTATCATGACAGAATCTCCAGAACTAATTCAAACAATTATCACAAATCCAGAAATTCGTAGAGTAGCAGAAGAACTTTGGAAAGATACAGGCAAACTTCTCACATCGATTCAAGAGTCAAAAACTGAAGAAATACTAGATTACATCAAAGAATGTCAAGAGAGACTTGCCAAACACACAGACACCAATGAGTCATACAAAAGACTAACAAAAATGGTAAAAACAATTGAAAAATAGCAGGCATGCATTCAACAAAGATTGTCACATCTTTCATTAGGGATAATGACAAATTATTGATTCTAAAAAGAAGCAATAAAGTAAAATCAATGAAGGAATTATGGGCAGGGATTAGTGGAGTTATAGAAAATGATGAAGTGCCTCTAAAAAGGGCAAAAATTGAAATTTTTGAAGAAGCAGGTATCACAGAAGAAGAAATCAAACTGATTAAAGCCGCTGAAGAAATGAGAGTCAATTCACCTCAATACAAAAATCATGAGTGGGAAATATTCCCATTTTTATTTGAAGCAACAAATCCAACAATCAAGTTAAATTGGGAAAATTCAGATTTTAGATGGATACGCATAGAGGAACTAGAAAACTATGAAACAGTACCCAGTCTTCAAAAAGTATTATTCAATTTGTTGTAAATTTTTATTTTCTTTATCGTATTTTTTTTGTTGTGGCAGCATCATATACACACAAGCACCACCACACATAGTACAGGGGACATTATTACCAGGATGTTGTCCAGTTCTACTGTGAATTTTTGCAGCTTCTTCAGGATCAATAGATAATGCAAGTTGTTTTTCCCAATCTAAAGTACGCCTTGCTTCAGTCATGTCCATATCCCATTTAATCACTTTATCACGAATTTTAACAAGATCACCTGCATGAGCTGCAATTCTATATGCAATCAATCCAGCCTTTACTTCATCAGCATTTGGTAATGCTAGATGTTCAGAGGGAGTCAGATAGCATAAAAGATCTACACCCTCACTTGCTGAAATAGCTGCACCAATTGCACTTGCAATATGATCATGACCAGAGGCAACATCGGTCACCAAAGGACCAAGGACATAGTATGGAACATCACCAATTAGTGATTTTGCTAATCTCACATTTGCAGCAACTTCATTTAGTGGAACATGTCCTGGGCCTTCAACCATAACTTGAATATCATGCTCATGTGCACGTTTTGTGAGTTGAGAGATGTTGATCATTTCTTGAACTTGTAATTCATCATGAGAATCTAAAATTGAACCAGGTCTGAGTGCATCTCCAAGACTAAATGTTACATCATATTTTTTGGCAATTTCCATCAAGTAGTCATAATGAGTTAAGTATGGATTTTCTTTATCATGTTTTAACATCCATGCAGCAGTAATGGTTCCGCCTTTACTAACAACTCCCCCGTATCTTTGAACTTTGAGAATTCTTTTTGCAATATCCTTTGTAATTCCACAGTGAATTGTAGTGTAATCAACACCGTCTTTTGCATTATTTTCAAATGCATTTAGATAATCATCTTCAGTTAAATTTAAAGGATTTTTGTGAACTTCCACCCCATAGTTATATGCCTCATAAA
>JAOUAE010000201.1 GCA_029861085.1 Candidatus Nitrosopumilus sp.
CATCATTATATTACAAAGTAAAGCTAGATGATGAAGACGCATTTTTGATAGTATGGACTACCATGCCATTCACGCTAGTTACAGATGCAATGGTAGGATTACAGCCTAAAGAAGATTATGCATTTGTAAAAGTAGAGAATGAAACATGGGTAGTTGGAAAAACAAGATTAAAGGAATTCATGGCAGAAATAAAGATTGAAGATTATAAAATTGAAAAAACGGTAAAGGGTTCAGAATTTGAAGGAAAAAAATACATCCATCCACTACTAAGTTTAATTCCAGAGTTAAACAAATATTCCAAATTAGACAATTATCATGTTGTAGTTTCAGAATCTTTTGTGGATGCAAGTACAGGAAGTGGACTAGTCCACTTATCTCCGGCAAATGGAGAGGAAGATATCAAAATTGCAAATAAACGTCAAGTCAAAATTTTTAGTCCCATAAATGATGAAGTGAAATTTACAGACAAGGCAGGAAAATATCAAGGCATGTTTGTCAGAGATGCAGACAGACCGATAGTTGAAGATCTAAAAGAATGCAATGCACTAGTAAAAATCGGTAAAATAAAACACAAGTATCCCCTATGTTGGAGATCACACCATCCAATTGTTTGGCTTGCCAGAAGGGGATGGTTTTACAAATTAGATAGATTAGGTAACAAAGCAATTGATGCAGCAGAAAGCGTAGAATACTTTTTTGAACAGCCAAAAAATAGATTTCTTGGAATTATCAAAGAAAGGCATCCATGGTGTATTTCACGAGAAAGGATCTGGGGTTGTCCATTACCGGTCTGGAATTGTGAAGACTGTAGGGAGAAAAACTGGTTCTTTACAAGAAAAGAGATTGTTGAATCTGCAGATAAATTACCAGATGGTCCAGATTTTGAATTACATAGGCCATGGATTGATCACATTACAATAAAATGTAAAAAATGTGGCAGTGTCAATACGAAGAGAGAAGATTATGTGCTAGATACATGGCACAACAGTGGCTCTGCACCATATTCGTCATTAACGGATGAAGAGTATTCCAATGAGATTCCTGCGCCATTTTTCACTGAAGGAATTGATCAGACTAGAGGATGGGCATATACATTACTAATTGAAAACGTAATCCTAAACAACTCTGCGATATCACCTTACAAGGCATTTTTGTTTCAAGGTCACGTACTTGATGAAAAGGGAGGTAAAATGAGTAAAAGTAAAGGAAATGTTTTGGAAGGGGCTGAACTACTTCAAAAATATCCAGCAGATTTGATAAGATTTTATTTCATGTGGAAAGCAAGTCCGATTGAACCATTAAGCTTCAGCACTGACGAGTTAATGTCAAGGCCATATCAGGTAATTAACACACTGTTCAATTTGCACCTATACTTTAAACAAAATAGCCAATATGATAATTTTGACCAAACAAACACAGTGAAATGGGCAAAGCAAAATAATTTGTTAATATCGCCAGACATTTGGCTTTTATCAAAGCTCCAAAAATTAATTCAAACAATGACTGAAAAAAATCAAGCATGCAAATTCCACGAATGTGCAAAGGCAATAGATGACTTCATAATAAACAATCTAAGTCAAATATACATTCCAATTACAAGAGGAGAATTATGGGATGAGGATGAGGAAAAGAAAGACAGAAGATTGTCAATTTATGCAGTACTAAGTGAGGTACTCAAAACATTAGATATTTTGATTCACCCCTTTTGTCCATTTACTAGTGAGTATCTTTATCAAACTGTATTTCATGAAAAACAAAGTATTCTACTTGACATATGGCCTTCATATCAAGAATCACTAGTCAATGAAAAAATTGAAGAGTCATTTGATATTATGAAAGATGTTATATCTATATCGTCTGCAGCAAGAATGAAAGGAAAGTTAAAGAGAAGGTGGCCACTAAATGAGGCACAAATTTGTGTAAAAAAAGACCAGAAAATTAAACTCGAATCATTATCAAAATTATTGCAATCCCAGTTAAACGTAGAAAAATTTAGTATTGTTGAGACAGAAAAAGAATCAGGACTAGAACAATTATTAGAATTAAAACAATTGGGATTGCCAGTCAAAGCAGTAATAGAATTAGAAAGAAAAAGAATAGGACCAAAAGCAAAACAACACATGGGAAAACTGATTGCAGCATTTAACGAAACAAATCCTGAAGAAATTACGTCATCGTTGCAAAAAGATGGAAAATATAATTTTGATATCGATGGCAAAGTAATATCATTAGATGAAGATGATTTCATAATAGATTTTGATGCAAGTGAAAATTTTGCAGCGGCAAAAAGAGACACATACACTGTACTAATTTCAACATCTAGAAACAAAGAGATGATGGCAAAAGGATTGGTAAAAGATATTGCAAGAAGGCTTCAAACTCTTAGAAAAGAAAGAGGATATACACCAACTGATGTTTTAGATGTTGCGTCAATTCTAG
>JAOUAE010000054.1 GCA_029861085.1 Candidatus Nitrosopumilus sp.
GGATGCTTTTTGTTCAATTTTATAACTAAATTGAATTTTTCCTAATTCCATTCCCAGATTTGCCAGTTTTTCACTGTATTCTTTTACTGATTCTTTTAGATTTTCTGGATCTTGACTCATCCTTTTTGACTTTCTTGCTTACAATAAAGAGTTTAGATTTTCGATTCTTTCCATGATGTCTTTGATTCATTGGAGTGAAGCATCATGCATTTCTCACAAAATGAATCCCATTGATTTATTCCTAATTTTTCAAAAAATATGGGTGACCATTCGTATGTGAGCTCTTTTCTGTATTGGAACTGTTGAATTGTATAGATTTCTTTCTCGTGGAATTTATTCAGAGATTTTTTGCATTGGGCATTTTTCATTATTGCTTGTCTGCACTTTCTGTGATGTATTTATCTACATCAATTGCTGCCATGCACCCAAATCCTGCAGCAGTAATTGCTTGTCGGTAGTTTCTATCATGCACATCTCCTGCTGCAAAAATCCCTTCTATGTTGGTATGTGTTTTATTTTTTAATATGACATATCCTTCATCATCTAAATCCACTTGGCTTTTGAATAATTTTGTATTCGGTTCATGCCCAATTGCAACAAATAAACCTCCCACGTCAAGTGTTGTCTCTTCATTTGTTTTTAGATTTTTTAGAACTGCTTGCTGCATTTTCTGATCTCCTTTAATGTCAATTACTGCTGAATCCCAATGAAATTTAATTTTTTCATTATTTCGTGCTCTTTCTTGCATTACTTTACTTGCACGTAATTCTCCACGTCTGTGCACCAAGTGAACCGTCGTTGCAAATTTCGTTAGAAATGTTGCTTCTTCTACTGCTGAATCCCCTCCGCCTACAACTACTAATTCCATATTCCTAAAAAATGGCCCATCACATGTTGCACAATATGAAACTCCTTTCCCTGCAAATGTTTCTTCTCCTTCCAATCCCATTTTTCTTGGGTTTGCACCTGTTGCAATGATTACTGCCCGTCCTTCGTATTCTTCTGAAGCTGTTAAAACTTTGAATGGTTTACGCCTGAAATCGACATCAACTACTTCATCATCAACAATTGTAGTTCCCATTCTCTGGGATTGCTTTCTCATATCTATCATTAAATCTGGACCCATTATACCATTTTCAAATCCGGGATAATTTTCAACTTCTGTCGTGTTGACTAGCTGTCCTCCTGGTAGTATTCCTGATAAAATTAAAGTGTCGTATCCTGCCCTGGAACAATAAATTCCTGCAGTGTATCCTGATGGCCCTGCACCAATTATGATTACGTCAAATTTTGTTTTCTTTTTATCTGGGATTTTTGGTCCGCCGCCACTTGTTTCAAGTGCTGCTGCCCCTGAATCTGATGCCATCATGATGATATTACAGTTAATTTCAATAATTTAAGTGAATATCTCTTTTAGTTACTCGTTTTTCATTCTTAAAATAATCTGATCACAAATTCTTCGCATCTCAGAATCTGATCCAACACTGGAAATTTTTACAATGTCTGTTGTTGTTACAATGCCTGTAATTTGCTCATTTTCTTTTACTGGAAGTTTATGAATTGATTTTTCTTTCATTAATTCTGATGCTTCCCATATTGTTTCTTCTGAATCTATGGTGATTAATGGCGATGACATTACCTCTTGAATTTCAGTAAATAATGGCCTTCCTTCAGCAACTATTTTTGTCACAAAATCTCTCTCAGTTATGATTCCTACTGGATTGTTATTTCCTGTAACTATGACACAACCAACATTAAGTTTTTTCATATTTTCTGCAGCTTCTTGCAACGATGTTGACTTGTCTAGAGTTAATACATTTTTACTCATTACCTGATTTACAAATGTACTATTCACACGATGGTACATTTTTTCAATTATATGAGATAATTTCTAAATTCTCATGATTGAAAATCAATACAGATAATCATCTAAGTATTTAAACTACAAATTTTACTTCTTTTCTATATGGTAATTAAAACAAAGAAAATTCTAGCGCCTCTTGACGGTTCAAAAAATTCCATTCGCGGATTAGATATGGCCATACATATTGCAAGACAATCTCAGGGAACTATTGTTGCTTTAGCAGTAAAATCCGTGCCTGGAATATATGCAATTCATCCTCTTGGCTTCTTGGATTTTAATTCTACATCTGAAGTAAAAAAAATACTCAGTGATGCAAAATTACGAGCTGCAAAAAAAGGCATTAAATTAATTGGAAAAGCAATTTCTGGAGATCCTGGATATGATATTGCAAGATTTGCAAATAACTCAAAAAACGGAATTGATTTAGTTGTTATTGGTGCGCGTGGAAGAAGCTCTGCAAAAGAAATTTTCTTAGGAAGTGTTTCCAATTATGTCTTACATAAATCTAAGAAACCTGTATTGGTTGTAAAATGAATGAAAATAATTTTAAAAAAATTCTTGTACCTCTTGACGGTTCAAAATATTCTGAAAAAGCACTAGGACGAGCATGTGAACTTGTCAATGTATTTGATTCAAAACTTGTTTTGATATATGTGGTGGAAAAATCAGTACCTCTTAATTTTTTAGATCGTAAAGCATATTTGAAAATGCTTCAAAAGTTTGGAAATAAAATACTGGACAAGGCCAATTCATCCCTTTCAAAAAAAGGAATTCCTGCAAAAATTATCATAAAGGAAGGCAATATTGTTAGTGAAATTGAAAAAGTTGCAAAAAAAGAAAAATGTGATTTAATAATTGTTGGAAATAAAGGTCTTGGCTCGATAACCCGATTTTTGCTTGGAAGTGTTTCAAACAAACTGGCTCAATCGTCTTCATGTTCTATATTGATAGTGAAATGAAATCAATTTGCTAATGTATTTACTATGTCTGATTTTGTAATGATCCCGACCAATTTTTTGTTCTTGACAACTGGAAGACCGCTGATGTTATATTTGATCATACGGGTAATGGCACTTTTGACGTCCTTATCTGCCTCTATCGTAATTGGTTTTGTTGCCATAATGTCTGTTGCATGAAATGGAAACAGATAGCTCATTTGATTTGAATGAATTTCTTCTAAGCCTTTTTTGAATTTATATTCCTGAACTTCTGTTGGATCTGCTGACTCTGCAATCCATCGTGGGATTTTTGCAGGCACAAAATCTCTGAATGTGATCACTCCTACCGGTTTTTGACTTCTCTTTATGATGATTCTTGAAATTGCATTTTTTATCAATAAACTCTCAATTTGTAATATTGGATCACTTGGGGCTGCAGTGATCACATCCTTTTCCATTATTTTTGAAACTGTAATCAAATCTGAACCTTTTGTAAGGAAAACTGTGGCCAGATTTGTTTTTGTTACGATTCCTCCGAGCGTTTCGTCTTTGTTTAGAATGATCACCAGACTGATTCTATGTTTTTTCATCAGTTTTGCACAATCTTGAACTGAATTTTCTCTGGTTAACGTAAATAATTTTCTTGGTTTGAAATCTCTTGCTTTGACCGATTTTATTGGTTTTGTACCTAATCCATAAATTTTTTTTGCAATGTCTTTTTCAGTGATTACCCCCACTGGACGGTTTTTCTCTACAACTATCACTCGTTTTACTTTGTGTTTTAATAGGCTCTCTCTTGTTTTTATGAGCGATGTGTTGAGATTAACCGTTATTGGCTTTGTAATTAATTCTGATAATTTTAAATTTTTTACATTCACTACGACATTTTGATAGTTCTTGAATATATCATTAACTTTATCGTTGTTGAAAATCAAGTTTGAAAATTATTAGAAAGATATTTAGTTCTAGATTATTTTGTTTTAATATGACAGAAAAAGTCCCTTTATTTGTAATTGGTTTATCAAAAGATGAGCCTGCTAATGAAATACTTTCATCAAAATTTGGTGGTGCTTTAGAAAAAGTTCAACAAGTATTATCTCATATTATCGAAGCAAAAATTACTGTAGAATCTCAAAATACTGACGGCACTAGGACCCATTACGATGTCACGGCTAATGTTAAAACTTCTAAAAATCAATTGATCTATACAGAATCAGGCTGGGATATTCTAAAGATTGCTGATGAATTGTGTAGGAAATTGGAAGGTGAGTTACCCAAACATGATGATAAGCGTCAAAGAGATAGTATTCGTAAAAAGGAGTATTGAGGTTGTTTCAGAATATTCTTGTTCCTTTTGATTTGTCAACACAGTCTACAAGAGCCTTCAAAGTTGCACTGGACATTGCAAAAAATTACAATTCTAAAGTGACTTTGCTTACATGCCTTGAAGGTGATGCATGGCAACACAAATTCTATGATTCAAGAGCTGATGCAGAATTACTTAAAAAACAAAAAAAAGTTACAGAAAAATACGTTGAAAAACTAGAATCTCTTGCAGATAAAAATAAAGTCACTGTAAAGTCTCAAATTATAAAATCAAAATCTGTTGTTAACGACATTGTAACTTTTGCAAAATCTAGAAAACATGATCTTATTGTGATTGGCTCCCATGGTAGAACTGGTTTTGATAAAGTGTTTTTAGGTAGTGTTGCAAATGGTGTTTCACAAAAAACATCATGCCCAATTCTGATTGTCAAATAAGCTCAATATGGTTTAATTGATTTCCATTGTGGGTAGTGGCAGAGTAGGCGCATCTATTGCTTTTCTATGTATGTCAAATGCAGTAGATGATGTATTACTTGTTAATCGTAATGAGGATAAAGCGATTGGTGTGTCTTTGGATATTTCTAATGCAATTCCAGACACATCCAAATTTTCTATTCGTGGAACATCTGATTATTCTAAACTGTCTAATTCTGATATTGTTATCATATCTGCTAGTATGGGCGAATACTTGAAAGATAGAACAGAAAACATGGTTTCACAAATAACTATGATTAAAGAAGTTGCAGAAAAAATTAAACAGTATTGCCCTTCTGCAATAATTTTATTAATTTCAAATCCTCTTGATGTTTTAACTTATTTTTTTCAAAAAGAAACTGGTTTTTCAAGATTCAAAGTAATTGGAATTGCTTCTAGTCTTGATACTAGCAGGTTTCGTTATTTGATTTCAAAAAAATTTTCTGTTCCTCAGTCTTTCATTACCGGTGCCTTGGTTCTTGGTGAGCATGGAGATTCTATGGTTCCTGTTTTTTCTAGGGTGGATGTGGATGGGACTCCTTTGCTTTCTTTACTTGATGAGAATGAAAAATCTTCAATTATGGATGATGTCAGAACTTATTGGAAAGATCTCAGAAGTTACAACAGTCGTTCTCAGTTTGGAATTGCTAAAAATGCATTTGATGTAATTAACGCTATACTTAATGCCCAAGATCTTTCTGTTCCTGCGTCTGTTGTGCTCCGGGGAGAATATGGTGAAAATGACATTGCTATGGGGGTACCTGTTATAATCAATCAATACGGTGTTTCTAAAATTGAAGATCTGAAACTTGATGAATTTGAATCTTCATTGTTAAAGAAATCATCTCGAAAACTCCGTGATCAGATAAATTCTATCTGAATTTAATTTCTAAGTCTATTTATAATTTCTAGATGCCTTTTACAAAATTTTTTATTTTCTATTTGGGTGTAAAATAGATCTTTTTGCCGGTGTGCGTTAAATAACCTGCATTCCTTGTTGCCACAAAATGATTCTCCTGTTTCGTAATAAATTATGGATTGCAACAGATATCCCTCTACGATTTCATGTAGCCGTGAATCATGATATTCTAAAAATTTACCTTTAAATTTTTTCTTGACCTCTTCAATACTTTCTTTAGAAAAGCTTGTCATTAGATCTAGGTAGTACTGTTTTGGTTTTGCTGGTGCCTCTATAATTCCCGTAATTGAAATTATTGCAGGATTGGAACCAATTAAAGCCCTTGCATGGTATCTGAAATCTCCTTCATCAAACGTACATGTTAGCTTGTTTGTAAAAACAACGTGTAAAATGTCCTCTGTGTTTTCATTTGTTGGAATGAATTCTGTTACTATATTTTGTAATTCAAATCCGTCATACAATATCGTAGATTCTTTCTCAGTTCTGTCTTTGTTTTCTTTTTCAATTTGAATGTCATCTATTGTTGGAACATATTTTTTGAATTGCTTTTTTAAATTAAAAATTCTTGTGTTTGCAATTTTTTCAAATATTTTTTCATTTGAAAATTGAAAGAAATTTTTTCTTAATTCTGTTTCTATTGGAAATGTGTCCGTGATGATTTTTTTTATTTTCTTTAATTGTATTTCGGGAACCGTAGGTTCGTCATAAAGAATGATTTTAGAAATTTTCAACATAAAAATTATGTTTTTATGGCTTATCTTTCTAACTCTTTGATTTTAGCTGCAGTAATTTCTGCTGCTTTTTTACCTGAGAATAACATTGATCCAAATGTTGGGCCCATTCTTGCCAATCCGTGTGTTTCTGTAACTGACATTCCTGCTGCAACTAATCCTGGATACACTTCTCCAGTTTTATCAACAACATGCTCTTCTCCTTCATTTACGTGCATTGGATTCATTCCTTTCCACTTTACTAGTCCTCTATCGACTAATCTCTTTACGGCAACCGAATCATGACCTGATGCATCGATGATGATTTTAGCTTCAAAAGCGACTGGATCAACACATGTAATGTTGCGTGGTAATGCTGAAACTGGCATCCAATTAACGACAATTCCTGCCACTCTGCCGTTTTTCATTACCAGGTCGTCAAACTTTGTGAGTTGAAGGAATTTTACTCCAGCATCACATGCTGCCCCAATTAATTTTGAAACTGCATGTGGTCCAGGTGTTAAGTATAATCCCTCTGCTACTTTTTTGTATGGTATTCCTAATTCATCCCATATTTTTTGAGAAGGTTCTCTAACTGTAACTGGATTCATCATGTATCCGCCTAACCAATAGCCCCCTCCCAAGTAGTTGTTTTGCTCAATAACCAAAACTTTGTAGCCCATGTTTGAGAGCTCTCTACTTGCGGTTAGTCCTGCAGGCCCTGCACCAATAATTATTACATCTGATTCGGCTCTATCGATTAAAACCTCATGAAATTCATTTGCGATTGCACGTGTAATTTCAACTTCACGTACGTCAGTAAATATTTTAGAAGATTGTTCTGCTATGGTTGCTTCTTGCATGTAGGTGTTTCATTTTCTAAACAATTAATACTTTCCCACATTTTAAAAAATTAGGTAACACTAATTCATATTTAATTAAGACAAGTATGGAAATAGGAAAATTATGTTCATATCTGAAAATCTCTGTCCTAAAATATCCATATATCAAAAATTTATAACCAAACTAAAAGGAAATTATTTGTATTGACAATATCTGATCTTAAACAATCTGCTCCTGATTCTATCAAATCTAAAATAAATTGGGCTAGAATGGAAGAGGCTGATAATTTTGCTAAAACTGTGAAACTATTCCGTCAGGGAAAATATGACGAAGATAGTTTTAGAAGATTCAGACTTCAACATGGGGCATATGGCACTAGGATGACTGGTGATTATGCTATGGTTCGAATTAAACTTCCTGCAGGGGAAATCTATCCTGATCAAATTGAAAAAATTTCCCAATTAAGTGAGCAATATTCTATAGGCAGTGCACACTTTTCCACTAGGGAAAACATTCAGCTTCATTGGGTAATACTTGAAGATGTTTCAGAAATATTTCGTGGCCTTGCTGAAGTTGGATTGACCTCAAGAGAAGCGTGTGGAAACTCTGTAAGAAATGTCATGTGCAGTCCTTTATCTGGTGTTTGCCCTGATGAAGAATTTGATTCAACTCCATATGCACTTGCAACTGCAAGATTCTTCTTGAGAAATCCAATGGCTCAAAATCTTCCACGTAAATTTAAGTTCAACTTCACCTGTTGTGAAAAACATGGGATGGTAAGAATGGTTGACGTTGGATTAATTCCGCAAATCCGAGAGATGGGTGGATCTACTCAAAGAGGGTTTAAGATTTTTCTTGGTGGTGGATTGGGCAATAAATCTTTTGTTGGACATCAATTAGAAGAATTTACTCCTGAAGAAGATTTACTTTACACTTCAATTGCTGTAATGAGAATATTTGATAGACTTGGTGATAGAAAAAACCTTGCAAGAAATAGAATGCGCTATCTTGTAAATG
>JAOUAE010000055.1 GCA_029861085.1 Candidatus Nitrosopumilus sp.
TTTATAGGGACATTAATCAATGTGACTATTGCATATTCTGTTATAGATGATCTTTCATTACCAAGCTTGTATGCCAAATTGGTATACAAATCTCTTTTTTGCAATGCGTAATGAATCGACATTTTCACTTCATCTCCAACTAATATTTTTTCAACATTTTCTTTGTGCCCGCCTGCAATCATCTCACCCTTACTGTTAGCAACACCGGCAAATCTGACTTTAGGATCTAAATCAAGAATCTGTTTCGATAATTCATCATAATTTCCGGTCATGTCTTCTTACCAGGGTATTTCTTTTTAAACAATATTTCGTCTTTATCCTGTAAATCATCAGTGTATTCATCCATTTCTAGCATAAACTCCTCTTCATCAGAATACGCAGATTCAGCATGCTCACTAATATCCAAACCAACATCCTCTACTTCAGCAGAAACCCTAATTCCAATTAAATGTTTAATTATTTGTAACATTATCCAAGTTCCACCAAATCCCATTACACCTGCAACAGCTACACCTATAGCCTGAATCCAGAGTTGATCAGGATTTCCAAATAACAACCCATCTACGCCACCAGGGTTAATTGCAGTACTTGCAAATAATCCTATTGCAAGTGCACCAACAATACCTGCAACACCGTGAACGGAGCTTACGTCAAGTGCATCATCAATCTTTAGCTTTTCTTTGAATAGCACTACGCCCGAATAGGATATGACACCAATTGCTATACCTATAACAAAAGCATGCTCAACACTTACGAATCCAGATGCAGGTGTGATTCCGGCAAGACCTGCAATGGCACCATTAATTGTTGCAACAACAGATGGCTTTCCAGTTCTTATCCATGAAAGACCAGCCCAAATTAAAGCGGAAACAGATGATGCCATGTGAGTTACAATTACAGTATTTCCTGCAACACCTCCAGATGCAGAAAGTGCACTTCCAGCGTTGAAACCAAACCAACCAAGCCATAACAAAGAAGAACCAAGTACGGCCAATGGAATGCTATGAGGAATCATTATAGCAGGACCATAATTTCTTCTTCTACCAAGTACTAGTGCCGCAGCTAACGCTGCCATACCCACACTAGTGTGAATCACAATGCCTCCAGCAAAGTCAACTACACCGAGTTCTGCTAACCAACCACCACCCCAAACCCAATGGACCAGTGGGTAATAGATCAGCATAGACCATGCAGCAATGAATATGATAAAAGAACTAAACTTCATTCTTTCAGCAATTGTACCTGTAAGTAATAGAGGAGTAATTGCTGCAAACATTAATTGGAATTTAACAAATAACATACCTGGAATCGTTGGAGCATATTGTTCTAATG
This sequence comes from Candidatus Nitrosopumilus sp., assembly GCA_029861085.1. The sequence goes on from JAOUAE010000055.1 coordinate 1,333, forward strand.
GAGCATCTGACGGAATTCCTTTGAGGAATACCCAATCCATGTTCCCAACTAATCCCATAGTAGATTCACCAAATGACATACTGAATCCGAAAATAAACCACATGACACTCAACATCGCCAAACCAAAAAAGATCTGCATGAAGATTGAAGCTGCATTCTTTTTTCTCAGCAATCCAGATTCAAATAGACCCAATGCAGGGATCATAAGCAGTACAAGACTTCCAGCTACAAGCATCCATGCTGTATCTCCAGAATCAAGTACCATTGACAAAAATGTCGATTTTTAATTAATAACGATGTCTAAATTTGATTAACAAATGATTATCATTTAGTTATAGAAATCATAAATTATATTTGTGTAATAGAATATACAGTAACTAAATGCTCAGAATAGAAGCAATATTAGGTGAAAATGATGTTATGGCAATCAGTGAAGGACTAAAAGAGATCGGCATAGGAGGCCTCTCAGTTTCCAAAGTTAGAGGTAGAGGAAAGAGGCCAGGGCCTGAAATTCACGCATCAAAAGGAAGTGAGATTTTTACACCTCAATTTAATAATAAATATCAATTAGTAATCATAGTCCCAGATACAAAAGAAGATGAAGTGATTGACATCATAAAAGAAAATGGAAGAGTAGGTAAAATTTTTGTTTCACAGATTCTGCGTGCAATAGACATCGCAACAGGCAATGAAGGAGAAGGAACAATCTAAGAAACATCATGAGTCCGCGTAAAAGTAGATTATTCCATAGAGAAAAAATGCAACCGATTCATGGTAAAGATTATCTCAAAGTGGCCGCAATAATTGGAGTTATATCCATACCATTGATTGTCGGTCTTGCGATATGAAAATATCTAGAATTTCTATTGCAAAATTGATACTTGCCACAATCGGCATGACTTTAGTCGGATTAGCTTTGTTTAATGGCTACTACTGATAACTAATAACCGCCAAAATTATTTTCATAAATAATTGTAGGATTCTTTAATTGTTTTTCCAAAGTTGGAATAGATTTCAGTATACAATAATTTACAAAATCACTAAAGGATTTTATTCGATAGTCATTTCGAAGTGTTTCTTTATTTTCTTCATATGTGACTTGCAATTTATGCAAAGTGAATTTTTGTAATGAGACAAATCTACTTCGTTTAGGTAATAATTTTGATTCAGGTTTTTCTTTTGAAGATATTTCAAGGTCTTGCCGTCCATCAAGTGTGTCCATATCAACAACTTCTTCCATTTCAGAAACAAAGAGTTTGCCTCCATGAATGGATGACAAACCAGAATTTTTTGAAATCATTTCAACAACCATTCTTGCATCCTTATCTGAAACTACCATCTCAATTTTCGCCAGAGGTACTGACTTTAAACTAGTTGAACCTACACGAGAACCTTGTGATTCGTCATAAATATTGCTATCATCCAGATTTCGTTTATCAATAATGTATGTCCCAACAGTGTTCAAAGTATTTTTAATCATAGGGAAATTTTTTCTCTTAACTATAGCTTCTATCTTTTTCACAAATAATTTCCAAAAAAAGGCCTATTTATGAGAGGGGATCATTATCATGACTAAAAATAGATCATAAGGATATTCAAAGATCAAAACAGGCAAAAAATCCAAGTGTAAAAAAATCAGCTAAAAAGATCAACTATACTCAAGTTAAAGAATAATAAGGTAATGTACCGTACAATACGGTATGATGCGAGCAAGATTAACATACGTACCACTAGAAGTGGCAGACCAATTTGGAGATTTCATCATAAAGAGAGATGAACAAATTCTGGATGCAGTAAGAGCAAAAACAAAAGACTACAGTACATTATCACTGTTAAAATTACTGTATCAGCTTAGAGGCGCTCCAATGACATTCTCTGATTTGTATTCAAAGTCAAAGATTAGAATGAAGAAATCATTTCTAAATTATCTACACCTGTGTGTAGATTACAACTTTATCAAAAAAGAACCAGTAGGAGCAAACATGATCTATACGATAACAGACAAAGGACGAACTATGTTGAATCTCTTTATCAACAAAGGGAATTGAAATTTCAATGGATCATCACATCTAGAAAATAATTAAAAAGAGAATTCATCTAGATTTTCCCTATTTTTATAATAAAATGAATGCAGAATACTAAATCCATTAAAAGTGCACAAACTCATTAGTAAGTACAGTAATTATACAGAACAAATCAAGATAAATTGTGCAAAAAGAATTTCCAGAAGCAGAAGTATTTGAAATTAAGAAAAAAGAATTAAAAAGTCCAATAATTTTTGCAGGGTTTGTAGGCGCAGGTCTAGTAGGTCCTGTTGCAATCAACCACATCATTACAGAATTAGAAATGGAAGAAATGGCAGTAATGAGATCAAAATATCTTCCGCCATCAACAGTGTTCATGAATGGAAGATTGCGTCATCCGTTCAGATTTTATGCAAACCAAGAAGGGACAGTTTGTGCAATAATTTGCGAGATAACATTACAAATGAAAGGATTGTACACATTAGTCTCATCAATTTTAGATTGGGCAGCACGAAAAGGATCCAAAGAAATCGTAATTCTGGACGGAGTTGCAAGCACTGAACATGATGACAAAGCATATTGTGCAGCTGAGGAAGATCTGATAAGGACAATGGCAGATAAAGACATCAGCATGATCCCTCAAGGATTCATTACAGGCATTCCAGGAGGCATATTGAATGAATGTTTAGTAAGAGAAATTCAAGGATTGACTCTGCTGGCAAAAGCAAACAAAGAAGCACCAGATTCAGCAGCAGCAGCAACTCTAATTGAAGCATTGAACAGATTCTATGATATGAAAATAGATACAACAGATCTCAAAAAAGACAAAGACAGAATTCATTCAGAATTCAGCGAATTATCTCAGAAATATGCAGAACACAGAGAAGAGATATCCGGAATGTATATGTGATCTAGCCAACAGGCAAATTCTTTTATTCATACCAGATACGCATCAAATCATGACCCTAACATACAAAAAAGCAGGTGTAGATATTTCTAAAATTAAACAAAGTCAAAAGACAATAGGCAAATTGATTGCATCAACTCACAATCTTCAGAAAAAAGCAAAGATGACACATGGGTTTGGACATTACGCCGGAATTGTGGAAATTCCGGGCGGAAAGCTTTTAGCTACACACACAGATGGCGTTGGAACCAAAGTGGTGATTGCAAACATGATGAAAAAATACAACACAATAGGAATTGATTGTGTTGCAATGAATGTCAATGACATAATATGTATTGGTGCAACGCCGATATCATTTGTAGACTATATTGCTTCAAACAAAAATGATCAGCATATATTCAAAAAAATTGTCGAAGGATTAGTAGCAGGTGCAAAGAAATCATCAATGCCAATTGTAGGAGGAGAAACAGCCATAATGCCAGATGTGATCGAGGGAAAAGGATTTGCATTTGATTTAGCAGGAATGGTAGTAGGATTACTAGAAAAAAAAGACATGATTCTCGGAAATAAAATAAAAGTAGGAGACGTAATTATTGGCGTGAACAGTTCAGGCATTCATTCAAACGGATACTCGCTTGCAAGAAAAGCATTGTTGACAAAATATTTTATCAAAGACAAAGTCAAAGGTGTGGGAACAATAGGTGATGCATTGCTAAAACCCACGGAGATATATACAAACCCGGTCCTGGAGATCATTCAAAAATGCAAAGTTAATGGTTTGGCTCACATTACAGGAGGCTCATTTACCAAATTATTACGACTCAAAAAAATAGGTTTTGAGATAGACTCACTTCCAAAAATACCACCAATTATGGGATTAATAGAGGAACAGGGAGTAAAGCCAGAGGAAATGTACAAGACGTTTAACATGGGAGTTGGATTTTGTGTGATAGCACCAAAAAATGAATTAACACGAATCGAATCAATATTCAAAAAATACAAGATCAAAAGCCAGGAAATAGGACAGGTGATTTCTAAAAAAGGGGTTTTTGTAAATTCTATAAAAATTGCTTAATTTAACAACAGCGAAATAACATTCAATCCAGTATCACCTTATATGACAGATTTTTTAAGACGAAATAGAGAAAAATGAGCGAAGCCCATTTTATTGAAACGATCATCGGGGTAGGAATACTTCTTTTTGCAGCTAAACTAATGGCAGAGCTTTTTCTCAGACTGAAACTTCCAATTGTATTAGGAGAATTATTGGCAGGAATGATTGTAGGTCCATTTGCATTAGGCGGATTTTTTGTAGTTGATGGAAAACAATTACTGCAAATTAACGATGAAATCAAAATACTTGGAGAAATGGGGGCAATCGTGATTTTATTCATGGCAGGATTAGAGATGACCCCCAAGGAATTTCTCAAAGGAGGAAAAGCATCATTTACAGTAGGTGCGTTAGGAGTAGTAGTTCCATTCTTTGCAGGTCTTGCCGTGTTCGGAATATTTGGTTTTGATGCGTTGCAATCAATGTTAATTGCAACGGCACTTACAGCCACAAGCATTGCAATTTCAATTCAAGTTCTAAGTGAATTTGGTAAAATAAAGACACCAGAAGCTAGACTGATAATAGGAGCCGCAGTAGTAGACGATATTTTAGCAATCGCAGTATTATCAGTAGTTTCATCAATTGCAGGATCAGAGGGAGGAGTAGATAATATCGACCCTATAGAGATAATAATCACAATTTTACAAGTCTTGGCATTCTTTGCAATAATGCTTGTAGTGGCAGTTGTCGTAATCCCAAAAATTATCACACCAAGATTATGGAAGGCAAAGGGAAGCGTAGAAGGCATTGCTACGGCATCATTCTTTGGTGCGGCGGCACTTGCGGGGTCCATAGGGCTTTCACCGATTGTAGGTGCATTCGCAGTAGGAATGGCTTTGTCAACTACCAAAGTGTTTGAAAAAATAGAAAATTATGTTGGTAAAATAGGTTTGATTTTTGCACCTTTGTTCTTTGCAATTATTGGTGCACAGGTAGATCTAAGAGCAGTTGATTTGAATATTTTGATGTTAAGCGGAGTGATAATTGTAGTTGCAATTGTAACAAAATTGTTTGGATGCGGATTGCCTGCAATGCTATTCTTGAAAAATAAGAAACAAGGAATGCGAGTTGGGATTGGGATGATTTCAAGAGGAGAAGTTGGATTAATTGTTGCAGGGGTAGGAGTGACAGCTGGAATTCTTGATGCAGATGTATACTCCACAATTGTAATTATGGTGGCAGTTACAACAATCATCACGCCAATCTGGTTAAAAATGGAATACCGAAAAGAACAGAAAAGTGGCAATGGTACATCAGAGAAAAGCATAGAACAAAAGCCAGAATAAATTCTCAGCAAATCTGAAACGATATAGAAGAGTTTTCAGATCAACTCACATCCCAAATTATTTAACGAATTTATGTCCAAATGAGTATTAGTATTCATGAATAAACTAGATCCTCTCATATCCAAAGCATGTGGGGAGATTACTCAAAATCTTTTAACAATTCAGGAGCCTAGCAAAAAACAAGTAAAAGAAGAAATTATAAAAATTTGTACAAAATATGCACTTGAAAGAATCCCCAGAAATTATGAAATCTTATCAATGGCAAAAGAAGCAGATTTTGATAAATTAAAAAAAGTTTTGTTGAGAAAGCCAGCTAAAACAGCATCAGGAGTCTCAATAGTAGCACTAATGCCAAAACCATATGCATGCCCACACGGTCGCTGTACATATTGCCCAGGAGGAATTGAATTCAATTCCCCCAACAGTTACACAGGAAAGGAACCATCATCATTAAATGCAATGGAAAATGAATTTGACCCTAAATTACAAATCACATCAAAGATTGAAAAATTAATTGCATTCGGACACGATCCATCTAAAATGGAGATCGTGATTGTTGGAGGGACATTTCTATTTATGCCAAAAGACTATCAAAGAGATTTTATCAAATCATGCTATGATGCACTAAATGGAACTAATTCAAAAGATTTGGAAGAAGCAAAATCCAATAACGAGCATGCATCGATTAGAAATGTAGGATTTACAATAGAAACAAAACCAGATTATTGTAAGAAAGAGCACGTGGATTTAATGCTAGAGTATGGAATTACAAGAGTAGAGATTGGAGTTCAATCATTACAAGAACGAGTTTACAAAATAATCAATAGAGGTCATAATTATAATGATGTATTAGAGTCATTTCAAATTTCAAAAGATGCAGGATACAAAATTGTTGCACATATGATGCCAGGCTTGCCCACAATGACACCAGAAGGAGACATTAAAGATTTTAAAAAATTATTTTCAGATTCACAACTACGTCCAGACATGTTAAAGATTTATCCCTCACTGGTTATTGAAAACACACCATTGTATGAAGAATACAAACAAGGAAAATACACGCCCTATTCAGATGAAAATATGATCAAAGTATTAACAGAAGCTAAAAAGAATGTTCCAAAATGGGTCAGAATCATGAGAGTACAAAGAGAAATTTCTTCAAAAGAAATCATTGCGGGTCCAAAATCAGGCAATTTAAGACAAATTGTACATCAAAACTTAGCCAAGCAAGGACTTTCATGCAAATGTATCAGATGCAGAGAAGCAGGACTTTCTAACAAAAAAACAGACGGAGGAGACATAAAACTAAACAGAATTAATTATGATTCATCAGGAGGGAAAGAAATGTTCTTGTCATATGAAGACAAAAATGAATCAATTTATGGATTTTTGAGATTAAGAAAACCAAGCATT
>JAOUAE010000056.1 GCA_029861085.1 Candidatus Nitrosopumilus sp.
AAACAGCATAGGTGTTTGTTTTTTTATAAAAAAATTCTGATTTCATCATTGGTTATTTTTTATAAACTCTAGTTCCACGTGGGTATCTTTTCCAACACCCTAACTATATCCCCATGCACGTTGTGCTGGGGATATAGTTAGGCCTCTAGATTTTGCACTAATTTTTATTCCAATTGATTGTTGAATTTTTTAAGTTGTTTTTGAACTAGAATTTCAGTTTAATTCTCTGAGGACTGAATAATCATTTGGGGGATAAAAATGGAGACAGATAGGCATGAAAAATCATGAATAAAAAGTAAACCTGATAAAGATGTGAATTAGAATTTGAAATTGTGAAAATTGAAATGATTTGTGCAATAGTATTATCCATTACAATGTTTGCAATTCCTTTCTCTTATGCTGAAGAAACAACTACATTCTTCATTCATCCTCATCTTGTTGATTGTGTGGGAGTTGGTCCAATGAAATGCCTGCAAGTTCGAGAAAACCAACACTCTGAATGGCTAAATTTTTATGATAAAATTGAAGGGTTTTCATTTTCACAAGGAAATTCTTATCAAATTTCTGTAAAGATAACTGACGTTGAGAATCCACCAGCGGATGCTTCAAGCAAAAAATATGAACTAATTGAAATAATTAAACAAGAATCTACAACAGACCATAGTCCATACAAGAATACATGTGCACCTGGATTTGTTCCATTGGGAGAGATATGCGTTCTAAATGACAGATGTGGTCCTGGAATATATCCTGAAAAAGTATGTGTCATGGATGGAATGGAACAACCATATCTCAGACCATCACAGCAAGGCAATGCAGGAATTTCAGCAACCAATGTTATTTGTGCAGAAGGTTTGAAACAAATGTTCAAGTCTCATGACGGTTCTCCTGCATGCATCAAACCACAATCAGTCAATTCACTAAAAGAGAGAGGTTGGCAGACATTCATGCCAATCTTTGCATGTACGCTAGAGTATGCACCAGTATGCGGAGTAGATGGAAAGACCTATGGAAACAATTGTATGATTAATTCAGAACACATTACAATAAAACACCAAGGCGAATGCCAATGAATAAAAAAATTGCAATGGGAATAGGTATTGCTGTAATTGCAATTGGGATATTTGTCTTGGCATTAACTAATCCTAACTTGAGAGAAAACAAAGATACATGGTTTGGTTTTATCGATACAAGTTCAGAGCCTGTTCCTCCTGTAACTCAACAAGACTTGAGAATAATGATTGATGAGTGGATGGACAATCCCGATGAAGATGACAGGGAGCAACGATTAGAAATTATGAAAGCCTTTTACACATTCCAAGAATCAGGACAAAAACTAACCGATGATCAGGCAGGCAGAGTCATGTATAATCAGATTGTAAAAATGGTAAGCTTTGATATTCCGAAAACAGAATTAGATGAAATGAAACAAGATATTCGTGAAGAACTAAGAGAGTTAGGATTTAATTCAGATTCTTGATCTTTTAATGTTTGAGATAGAAATGATGGTTAGTCACAAAGATTTTGCATTAAAATGAAAAATGAAGAATCTTATGAAATATCCAAAATGCTTATGAATACATCCAGTAAGGTTTCATCATACTTTGTCTTTTGATCTAAATGTAATTCTACGTGTAATTACCTCTCCAAATTCAGCATTTGCACAAATCAGAGACAATGAGGAAAAATACTTTACACAATCAATTGGCCTTTTGGTAGTCAGCTCTATTCTCAGTGTGTTTGTGATACTTCCGTTTGTAATGATTCCACTCAGTGATGCCTATTTTGAAGGGGTAGATGATGTTGATCTTCCAACAGAAGGTGCAGACATGGTTTGGGCCATGGCAGTAGGCTTTCTAAAAGGAATAGTTTCGTTTGTGGCCCTTTACTTTATTGGAAAAAAGATTGGAGGCAACACCAACTGGAAAAAGGTATTCTCAGTTATCTTCCATACGTACGTTCCAGTAATTCCCATGATGATCATAATTTCTGTACTGGTGTTTTTGATGTGGGGTTCTCTTGCAGAAATAGACCCATCCTATCTCATGTCCACTGATGCAGACGAGGAGCAAATTCTGTCTGCAATAGGACCCATGCTTGCTTATGCAATCCTACTTGGTGTTTTTGCAATTGCATTTATGATATGGATTATAGTCATATCAGTCAAGGCAATCAAGATAGTTGACGGGTTTGAAACAGGAAAGGCTTTTGGGCTTTTGATTTTGGTCATGATTATTGCTTCTGCTGCATCTGTAGTGTTTAACGTATAGTTTTACACGCTTGTGAAACAGATTAAGAAAATATCCATGTAAAAAATAATAACATCAATAACAACAAAAATTTGTGGCAATTTATTCAGTTAAAGCTAGATGCATCAAAGAAAAAATGGAAGAATTTTACCAGAAACTAACAGATGGTACAATTGAGAATCAGAAACCTGATGGTCAAGAGATAATTAATTCGATGAAACGTGCCAAGATAATCGAGTCAAACATAATTCAATGGTCTGAGATGTGTTTTTGTTCGCCTCCATTAAAGCATGAACGTAAAACTGTATACGATCATTTTCTAGTAAATATGGAAACTAAAGTTATAGATGAGCACGTAGAGTATGAAGGAGAATTGTTTATGGATTTTTTAGTAAAACAAAATAGAAAATAAAGAATGCATGAGTAACTGCACATTGCGCTGCAACCATACTCGTTCATTTCTTGGAAATCTTTATTGTGATTCAAAACTTTTAATTTCTAATTCATCATTGTTGTAATCCTGGCTCTCATTAATTGATTTGATTGCCTTTTCTTTAGAATCATAGACTCCAATTATTTCACCACCTGCATAGTATATTTCAGATACTATCCAAACCTTCATTTTTTTTCTTAATCATACTTACTGATGTGTCTTTGCGATTAGTTTGTCATTTATAGTGTCATTGTTTCATTTCTCTACGTAAATACTATGTTGACCAATAAAATACCAATACCCACAATTAGTATTGGAAGTTAGAGAGTCAAATTCCATACCCACGTGTATTAAAATCATATTGGAAAAGAAGTAACAAACGTCTAGGAATTATTTACGGTAAAATAATTTTAATCAGTTCTCCCATTGGATTTTGGCAGATCTGCTCAACGCTCTCTATCTTGGACATGAACAAGTTTACATTTTTATCAATAAATGAACAATCTGTTACCAAAGAAATGAAAAGATATCCCCTATGTCAAACAGAATACAAGGATATGGCCAAAGTTTGTCCATTAAGACACTGTTCTAACTGTGGCTCATTAAAATTACAGTCTCATAAAAAACGGAGTTTTCAAACATCTCGGGCAAAACAAAATTTTGCCTTCATTTTACCACCTTTGGGTTTCTTTGTCTTAGTGTATGGTTATCTGTTTGTTCAAGGAGACTTGATTCCCTTTCTCAGCATTGTTGCAGTTTATTCCGTATTTTTTACCAGTATTTTGTTTAAAATTACAATAAAAAATATTGATTGCAAAGAATGCAATGCGAGAAATTTTCCGTTTGTGAGTGATGTCACCATCAATTCAGCCAAACCAAATGGATATTTGATTGATGAGGAAGATCTGACAAGAAAAATTGCCAAGACAGTTCTTGAAGGACTATCGAAAGAACAGAAAAAACACAACAAAAAAGATACAATGATTAGAATAGTGGGTGCAGTTTCCTTGGTAGTTATTGCAGCACTTGGAACTTTCTTTGTAAATCCAGATGATGTTTTACTGGGGGAGATTGTCGATTTAATAAAATCATTTCAATAAATGAGAGCACTTTCATTTCTTTTCAGAAAATCAGTTCATTCTGAATCTTGATTTTGTATTGCAGTTTATTGTGATTTGTCACTCTCTTGTTTTTGGGATTCCTTTTTCTTGCGAGAACATGCAAGCATCTCTTCTGACATGTGTTTGCCTTTTGCCTTGTTGCATACAGGACATGTCCCGTCTCCGTCTTTTGGACTTGGAGATTCTGACATCATATAAAGTACAATAAGGAATACCTCGTTTAAAAAAAAATGTGAAATGAGAGATTGCTGCGCTTTTAATACTTTAACGACGTACAATATCATAGAGTATGGTTTTTAGAAAATGTGTCCATTGCAACAGGGAATATGAAAGCCTGTTTGATGGGCCCACTTGTTCATCTGAATGTGCAGTGGAAATATCATCCACAATTGAGGTAAATAGTGGTTAACCGTAATTTTCCAGAATTCTGTACCCCTCAAGTCAGTGGACATCACGTGGAATCTCTCAAAAACTATGCTTTACCTGATTTTATTTTGTCACTTGTCGCAAAAGAATGCGATTCGGATCTTGCAAAAAAAGGAAGAACGGACAAGAAATTACACAGCATGAATGAGGAATCCCTTGAGTTACTGTATCGGATATTCGTAAAGTGTGACAAAAACAAGTCAGGACAGTATGCCAGGTACAGATTTTATGCGTATGTTGCCAGCATGTATTACAAATGCGAAGTCTTGATCAACGAGATATTGCCAGGCAAGTCGGGAAATAATTACAAGGTTCCAGTAGCGATAAAAAGTAACGGAATGTACATTTCAGTTGCAGTAAACAAGGACATTGGAAAGCAAGTGAACAGAAGGGACACAGCGAAATTTTACCACATGGTTGATGACATCAAAAATGGAGAGCAGGGAACCATGTTGGCTGATGCAATTTATGCTTCCTCGGTAGGATTCAAAAGGGAATCACTAGTTGAGATTGAGAGGCTAAGTGTAGCAAGAAACAATGATGATCCTGAAAACAAACTGAATTTTAAAACGGCATATTTTGAAAACGACATTTATTCTACAGCTCAGTGTTGAAGGGATTAATTTTAAAGCAGATGGAAAGTAGATCATTGGCTCCTACATTGTATTCCTTTTCAACTCAAAAAGAATTTAAGACTATGGGAATTTCAAGTAAAAAGTTTCCATATTGATGTCCACTATTGTTATAACTGCCCAATCCTTAATTCTTACATGGTTCACAAAATAAAATATTTTGAAGCTGATAAATTGAAACCAGGTGTTTTCCTTCAAGATGCAGTAAATGACTTTCTAGCGGAAAAAGATGAAAAAATCATAGCAGTTCACCCCGTTATGGAAAAAACATTGTTGGTTCACTACAAGGAATAATGACTCATCTTCCATTATTTTCATCTTGATAAAAAATTTAACGTCCAATGCTGTTTTAGTTTTGAATAACGTGAATAGTTCGTCAAAGATTGGTGGCCAAAGAAAAATATCTTTGTGCCAAGACCGCTAATCTAAAAGTTATCATTAATGTTACGGACTTGTGGAATAAAAGAACAATTATGCAAATACCAAACATGTTTTTAGAAAATGGTTCTTTTCTTCGCATTTTGTGATTTTTAATAACATAACATGAACTTGCGTTTTTCAATGTTTTTGGAATGCATTTTCAGATTATGATTTACCGAATTGGTGTAATTCCAGCAAATAATCCATGACTTGCAGATGCTGTTATTACGACAGATGTGGTTGCTTGTTTTTTTCATGATTTTACATATCTATATAGATCATCATGAGAAATGTATACTTGGGCATTAAAATTTATAGAAAAATAGTAAAAAATATAGAAATTCAGGCATGAAACTGTGAAATTCATCCGGTATATATCACAGAAAGGCACTAGCTAAAGCATGTTAAAAGAACTAATTCAAAAAATGAAATTTGGTTCTTGCAAAGCCAAAACATCTGACGATGTTAATGCATTTGAGGAATCTGGAAAAAAGAAACCCGAGGATGTAGAAAAATAGATGGCATATCGCTGCAAGCATTGTAATTTTAAGTGGAATGCATGGGAAGACGATTTTCAAAAAGTACTTGTTCATGAAAAGACACATGTGGGAAAGGGTGACTGATGCTCCTTTGCAATAAATGCTATAACGAACATCATGATCAGTGTATGGGAAAAGCTGGCATGTATGATTGTAGTTGCAAATGTTTTAAAAATAATTTAACAACATGATATCATCAGAAAACAGAAACATAATCACATCACATAGTAATGTGAACCGTCTACGAATATCCACTAAAGGTACCAACATTCCAGGGCACCATCGGGAATGTGAAGAAGGGAATTGTTCTCGATTGATACCATGCCCATATGTCAGATGCCAAGAACACCGAACCGATATGGCAATAAAGGATTGGACTGTACAGCATGTTGAACCATGAAAAGCATGCCAACCCCGCCTGCAGAAGATTACGTAATGAAGAGCGATTCTAAAATAAAATTGTCTGAGGATGACTTTGTTTTGGTTGGAATGAACTACAACTATTACATGATTCCAAGGCTGGCATATCCCAAAGATGAACTCAAAAGTATAAAAGAGCAAATCCTCAAAAATCAGAAAATGATTGAGGAATTAAAATCAGTCTGGGATGATGGAGTGCATGGCATGTTTGCAGACGATGTTGCAGGAATAATGGAGAAATATTTTGGCAAAAGAACCAAATGACAAATCACTTGCTACTGAAGGTGCAGAATTAAAGACAAGAGTAGTTTTACTCAATACCTGTACGAATTGTGGCAATAAATTCAAACCTGTCAACAGTATGATATTGGAAACGTTATGCGGTTTGTGTCTGAGAGAGAAATAAAATTCGATTGAGAAGATATTATTGGACATGATGATTTTCGATGCAAATCAAATCAAATCAACATGTAATGAGATGACATATGCACTTGAAGGTTGGAATCTATTCTTCTTCACATTCTTTGCAACAAAATACTTGTAAAAAGATCAAAATGTTTCCACAGATTTTACATTTTTCATTTACAACATCAAAGGATCATGTTTGAAATCTTCATTTCTCAGTCAGGATGATTTGTCAATACAGTAACTACATGGGGAAAATCCTTCATTTTTTGCACAATCAAGCGTGTCTGGGACAAAGTAGGACCTGTCTTTCTTTTTTACGTGATAGATCTTGCATTCATGTTTTTTCATGGTCAGATGATGCACGATCATGCCTGATTTATCGCCCATATACCCCGGCATGGTGCTACTTGTTAATCTCCAAGAGAATGTTCTCGTCTTGCCATCTGATGTTCTCTAAATCATCAAAGTTATCTTTGATGTTTTGCTCAAACGTTTCAGATGATTTTTTAAATTCATCTTTATCGTAAAGGGCAAATGTGGAGTAGTGATTACTTTTTGCTTTCTTTAAAAGATTGGATAAATCAGATGTTCTGTCATGTCCAAATACGCGGGTATTGACAATTTTCATATCTGCCTTTTTTACGGCATATTGCAATTCATCAAATTCAAACAAACGATCCTCAGTTTCTGTAAACAAAGGAAAGTATTGCCCCCAGATGTTTCTGGAATTTTGATCTCGTAATCGTGTGTAGATGAATGCATTGCCGTCATCCTTGAGGCATCCGTATACCTCAGCCAAAAACCTCTGTATGTCAAAATGATGTATGGCATTAAACGTTACAATACAATCCATCGAATCGTTTTCTAAAGGTAATTTGTTGGCATTGCCTGGTCTGGCACAAAAATTCAAAATGCCGTTGCCAATCAAATAACTCTTCAGATGTTTGAGCATATTTTCATTGTAATCGATGCAGTGAAGATAGCAATCATCTTGTAAGTATTTTAAAAGTTCCAAAGAATGTCTACCATCACCGCATCCTACATCGGCTATACCGATTCCTGGTTTTTTTGATAGTCGATTTTTTATGTGCTGTATGTGGTCAAAATCAGTCATTCTCAAATCTTTGTACTTAGAAGCAATTTTTGAAAAATGACTATTTGTATCCTTTTCAGCAACCATTGCTTCATTCTTCATGGTCATAATGAAAATTCCCACGTGAGGACAATTATTGAAACCGCGCTGGAAAGATAAAACGAATAGTACGTTCGTCTGTATCTTGGCCTCATCTATGCAATCACCGTTTTTTTAATTTCAGCAGTCTTGCACAGGCTTATCAAACAATCATGACAGAGATATTCACCGGACGTATTCTTGCAACCGCAATCACATGTACACGTATAAT
>JAOUAE010000057.1 GCA_029861085.1 Candidatus Nitrosopumilus sp.
AGTGTGCATAAGAAAAAACTCTACAAGAATCAATTAAACTATTATCTAAAATTTCATCAGTGAGGGATTTGCAAATGATATCATCAGTTGCAGTTATACTCCATTTAGTTGGAACTAGTTTTCTTTTCTGTCCCAGCATTCCAATGCTAAAACATTTTTGAATTTTTGAAATTTCAATTCCAGAATGATATAAATTCAAAACCGCATCTTGGGCTTTCAAGTCTTTGTCATAATACATTTTTTCAATGGATTTTACAGAAGTTGTTCCTGAAAATTTTGCAGATTTTATCTCCCCAATAGGACCAAATGGTGCACTTTCACCATCAATGGAAATATTAGAGGATAGAGATTTTTTAAATATCAAGTCAGAATCAAGTGGTTTTGAAGACATGGCAACTTCCTGAAGGTTTTCAATGTAACGTCCATCAGTTTGATCAATTGAAATTTTTTGTATACCACGAACTAAATTTAATCTAAAATTAACTATGTCTTCTAATGACTTACCCGTCCATTTTTCAGGGCTATCAAGCAAGCTCGTATCACCATGAATTGGTGGAACCATTGGACCGACAAAGACTTTAGGATAATTATAAGAACCTACAAAAACAGATGGCGGACTTGTACCGCTTATAGAATCAGAAGAAAATAGATTCCCATGTTTTGAAAGTGTTTCATTCCATTTAGTCAATATTGAACGTCGAATTTCTTGAGAATCAGAAGACATTGTAAATTATGCCTAAAATATGCCTATTAAGTTGCCTAATTGCAAAAATTGATGGGTTGCCAACGGAGGATGTTTAAAAGATAATTTCCAAACAAAGAAACGTGTCAGTAAAAAGAATTGTCTCTTTTTTACCAAGTGCAACTGAACTGCTTTATGAATTTGGAGTACAAGATGATCTGTTTGGAGTTACTCATGAATGTATATATCCACAAGATGCAATTTTAAAACCACAAGTTATCAGTTCAGTAATAAATTCAGATCAACTAACCAGTAAAGAGATCGACACAGTAACTTGTCAGTTGTTAAAAGACGGAAAGGATATTTTTGTATTGCATGAGAATAATCTAAAAGATGCAAATCCTGATCTGATTATTTCACAAGAAACGTGTGAAGTTTGTGCAGCATATACTAATCAAGTGAATAAAGCAGTGAAAATTCTTGAAAAAAAGCCGATATTGTATTCAATGAATCCACATAACATGAGTGAAATCATGATTTCAGTTACAGAGTTGGGTAAAAAATTAGGAAAGAAAAAAAGAGCAAGTGAAATTATCGAATCACTTGAAAAAAGAATTAAAATTATTGAAAAAAGTCACAACAATAAACATCCAAAAGTACTGGCAATAGAATGGCTTGAACCATTTTTTACTGCAGGGCATTGGATTCCAGAAATGATACAAATTGCAGGAGGAATAAACATGATAAGTAAAACAGGAGAACATTCTCGACGATTAGACATAAATGAAATCATCAAATCAAACCCAGACATAATCATCTTAATGCCATGTGGGTTTGACACACATAGGACAGTAACAGAGTATGGTAAAATTTTAAAAAAGAATGAATCATGGAATTCACTAAACGCCGTTAAAAATAACCAAGTTTTTGCTGTAAATGCAAATTCATTTTTTAGCAAACCCAGCATACGAACTGTGGAAGGGATAGAAATTCTTGCAAAAATAATCCAACCTGAAGAATTTACTAATTTGAAAGTTTCAAACAAATCATTTACAAATATAGAGAAAAAATTTCCATAGGCTCAAAAAATCCCTTCATTATACAATATAACATGTAATTGGTCACGGTTATTTTTGAAATTATACAATATTGAAAGAAATTTTGTAGAAGATTCGGGTATGAATAACTATTAGAAATGACAAACGTTGTTTTGAATAAATTAAAGAAGTGAATGCCCCAAATTAAATTATTTTTGCACAGCACTGACCAGAGATACAACATCTCTATCCCTCAGTTGATAATCTACAGGGAGTCTCAATTTATACCTCAAGTCTATTCCATAAAGGAGTCCCTTAGTTAAATCAGAATGAATCTCTTTTGCAAGATCGGTAATTGTAGCCCCGTCTTTTAGTAAAATTAAGTCAGGCAATACACGACCCTTTTTGTCAGATAGATTTTTCTCATCTGCAACTGGATAAATGGAATTCATCTTCAATAGTTTGAAAACTGCAACATTAATTGCAAATTGAACACCAGTCCGCATGTATTCGCCCATAATTCCTTTTTTAATAAAATCCAACGCATTGATCTGTTTTTCATTAAGTTCATCAGATCGAATAATTTCAAATTGTTCTGAACCTGGAGAATATTTTATCAGTCCTTTTTGTTCTGCACGCCTTAAACTAAATTCACTGTCACCACTTACAGGAATCACTATTGAATCATTGTAACGCTCTCTCAACCTATCAAAGTTTTTATCAGCCCCCTCAACATCAACTTTATTTGCTACAATTAACGTAGGCTTTGAGATTTTTCTTAGATGAGATGTAAATTTTTTACTGTCAATCATATCAAAATCATTAAAATTTTTTTCTTCAAGGTCTGTTTTTAAAAGAGTGTCTTTAACATGTATTTTGTTCACACCAATGCCCCGATAAAGATCAGTAATTGCATCTACAATGTCAGTACCAGTTTCAATTGATTTTGATATTTTATCCCTATTACCTTCCAAAATTTTATGATACCACATTACTAATTCTTCTTCAATATCTGCAAAATCAGAAACAGGGTCCCCAGTTCCAACTTCAGTGATTTTTCCACTTGAATCAATCCCACCAGAGGCATCAACAACATGAAGTAATGCATCTGATTGTGCAGCAATAGATAAAAACTGATTTCCAAGACCCTTGCCTTTCCAGGCATCTTTAATCAAACCAGGCAAGTCAATCAATTCAATTGGAATGTATCTCCATCCATCCAAGCATTTTGAATTATTTGGATTATCTTGAATTTTAAATTCAGGATGGATACAAAGAGAAATTGCATGTGCCACTCCAGATACAGGAGATTTTGTAGTAAATGGGTATGATGAAATTTCTTCAGAGGATAGAGTGGCAGAATTAAAAAAAGTTGTCTTTCCGGTATTGGTTTTACCGATTAAACCAATTTTGATGGACATGTAATAATTACTATTTCAAAATATTTATCTCTGCCTAAGAATTTGAAAGATTTTGCTTTTTGATTTTTTCAAGAGTTTGATTGAGTTCCTTTATTGCCCACTCAATATCAGAATAATCCGATTCAGACAAAGATTCATGCCATTTTTCTAAAACACTATTTGTAATCTCTGAACAATTATAGATTAGATTCCAATAAGGATGATGCTCAGCAGTAGTGTACGCAAGTTCAGTTACATCATTAAGACCATTTTGCGCCCTAGCTAACGAGGTAATTCTTTGACCAAATATTTTGATTATATCATTATTAAGATCCCTCTCTATTTTTAGAGGAATATTCCGTTGTTCATATTTTTTTGCAAATCCCAATAAATCATTATAAAAATTTTCAAAATCAGTCATCATAATAATCTCTGATGTTCTGCCAACATGCATCGGTTGAAAACTACTTTGATTCCAGCATTTCTTGCCAATTCTTCAGCTTCTAAATTGTGGATTCCTTCTTGAAGCCAAATCACCTTTGGTTTTTTCTTAATTGCCTCTCGAATAACCGATAAAACCTGATCAGATGGCCTAAACACATCAACAATATCCACATCTCCAACTATATCAGAAACAGAATTGTAAGATTTTTTACCTAAAATCTCATCAGAATATGGATTTACAGGAGTGATATCATATCCATTCTCAAAGAGATATTTGGGCACATAATGTGCTGCTTTTGAAGGATTTTTAGACATTCCCACCACAGCTACTTTATTCAAAGATAGAATATCACGGATTTGTTCATCAGATGATGGATCTTGTTCCATAATTAACAATCGATCATGAAGAATATAATTTTTGAATTTATTAATCATACAAAGAATTTTTTAGTCGCAATAACAATTGCAAATTATGGATTCAGAGCCAAAAGACATCATAGTTCTAGGTGCAATCAAACATGGAATAAAAAAATTCGACAAAATCCAAAAAATGACACAGATTGAATCCGAAGAATTGAATTCCATATTGGAGCAGCTAGAAAGTCGAGGTTTTATTCAGACTGAAGAGAAAAAAGGATGGTTTGGAATGAAAATAGAAATTGCTGCCACGGAAAAAGGTTCCAAAGAAGTAGATGAACGAGTCCACGAATTACAAACAAAATGGAATCAAATGTCAGTACTATACAAAACAGGTGACAAAGAGAAGTTAAAACAGGAAATGGATGATAACAAATCAATCATTCCTTCAATGATGTTCTTTGGAGTAATGGATATGATGATGTTTTCAATGATGTTCAGTATGATGGCCATACCAATGTCAGATTATGTTTCATCAGAAAATATACCAGATACAGGAGATGCAGGTATGGATGACGGAAGTGCTGGTGACGGGGGATTTGATTTTGATATTGGATTCTAGTGTGTATTTTATACTTGAAATAAAAACAAACTATAGTTGATTTACAATTCATTTGACAACCCAGGATTAGTTAAAATACTCACATTTTTACAAACCCACAATACAGAATATCTGTCAGGTCAAGATTTGAGTGATGTCTTGCGAATTAGCAGAGTTGCAGTATGGAAGCATATCAAAAAAATTAAAGAGTTAGGATATACCATTGAATCAAAACAAAAGCTAGGTTACAAGCTCATATCAAATTCAAATTTATTACTTCCATGGGAAATCACTTCAAATCTGAAAACAAAAATCATCGGACAACAGGCATATTATTTTGATACAATTGATTCTACTCAGAATCAGGCATTAAAGATGGCAGATGATACATCACATAATGGCTCAGTGATTGTAGCATCAAAACAAACAGGAGGTAGAGGAAGAGCGGGAAGAAAGTGGATTTCACCAAAAGGTGGAATTTGGATATCAATAATATTACAGCCAAAATTTGATATTTCGATTACTACATTGTTTCCCATTGCATCGGCATTGGCATTGTCAATTGCAATAGAAAAAACATTTTCAATAAAACCAGAATTAAAATGGCCAAATGATTTGACAATAAAAGGGAAAAAGGTGGCAGGTATGCTAGTAGATGTGTCACTAGAATCAAACAGAATTGAAAATTTAGTTTTGGGAGTAGGAATAAATTTTGATGTAAATGTAAAACAAATTGAAAAATCACTTAAAGGAACACCAAATTTTTACGGGGTAGCAACGCTTAATGAACAAAAAAAGAAAGTCAAACCAATTCAATTAGTTCAGACATTTTTAGTAGAATTAGAAAAAATATACAAATTACTTAATGCAAAGCAGACAAAGAGAATTATTTATGAGTGGACCTCTAGATCATCAACAATTGGAAAAAATGTAGAATTAAACACAGTAGACACAAAAATTAAAGGAAAAGCAATCAGAATTGATGAAGATGGGGCATTGGTGGTATTAGAAAATAGTAAAGAACACAGAATAATTGCAGGAGATATAATTCACATGTCAAAATAGAGTTATTTTTTTCTAGATTTAGTTTTTGGTTTAGTTTTTGGTTGATTAGAGATCATAGAGGATTGTTCTTTTAGAATTTCTTTTAAATCCATTTGTATGTCAAAAACTAACGAGAGTAATACCTCCAGAGATTCAGAATATTTCCCATATGCAGATAATAATTCAGTTTTCTTATCATTTATCTTTAACAGATATTCATTTGAACGCAGTAAATTTGTAGAATCGTTCATTTCAGGAATATTAGATGGAGATGGACCTAATTGATCTAAATCTGATTGAATTTCTTGAATTTTTTTACGTAAATCATATATTATTTTCCCTGTACCTACATTCATCAATACAAAAACATGTGATTATTGACAAATTAAAGATTTTCTGAATTAGACATGGTTTACAAAATTAAAGGAAAAATGAATTCAAATTGAGTACAGATTAGAAATGAATTATATTCAAAAAAAGTCAGATGAATAAAAAAATGCCACATATTGATCACAATCATCACATTATGCACATGGTATACTTTGCGAAATTCTAAGAAATCAGATCATATTCTAAAAAACTAGAATGAGTATTAGCTTAACCTACACACAATTAACCTTCAGAAATTAGGTAAAATTGATAATAGGGAATCTTAATAATTCATCATTATTATGCTTAAAAATACAATGATTACAAGACCAAAATGTCCATCTTGTGGAGATAGAAAAATGGTTACAGATCAAAATACAGGTGAGTTATTTTGTAGTAAATGTGGATTGGTAGTTACAGATCAAATTGTAGATACAGGTGCCGAATGGCGTTCATTTTCAAATGATGAAGGCAACAAAGCAAGAACAGGTGCTGGAACATCATTAACTATGCATGATAGAGGGTTATCAACAGTAATTGGTGCAGCTAACAAAGATGCAACAGGAAAACCATTATCTGCAGGGGTAAAAAGTTCCATTGAAAGATTAAGAACATGGGATAGTAGAAGTCAAGCACATTCATCTGCAGATAGAAATTTGAGACAAGCACTTAATGAAATGGGCAAACTAAAAGATAAACTTGCATTAACAGATGCAGTAGTTGAGAAAGCAGCTTACATCTACAGAAAAGCGATGGAGAAAAAATTGGTCAGAGGTCGTTCAATCCAAGGATTAGTTGCAGCATGTCTTTATGCATCATGTAGAAATACAGAGACACCTAGAACTTTAGATGACATCGCTAAGGGAATAAACATCAGAAGGAAAGATGTTGCAAGATGTTACAGATTAATTTTCAGAGAACTCGAATTAAAAATGCCAGTAGTTGATCCAGTTAAAGGTGTATCAAGAATTGCAAGTATTGCAGAATTAAGTGAAAAAAGCAAACGTAAAGCAATTAAAATTTTAAATCAAGCAAAAGAGGAAGGCATAGTCGCAGGAAAAGACCCAATGGGAATAGCTGCTGCTGCGTTGTATCTTGCATGTATCAGCACAGGAGAAGTAAAATCACAAAAAGACATCTCAATTGCATCAGGGGTTACCGAAGTAACCATTAGAAATAGATGTGCAGGATTGAGAAAAATGATCAATGAATAAAAAAGATCAAAAATAAATGGATAGTATGAATAAAATCTTCTGGATGTATAAAAGAGAAATATTATTTTTGAGAATTTTTAAATTCTAATACATCCCAAGGAAAAACAACATAAGCATCATCATTTGTTTTTGCGGCATAGACTAGTTGAGGAGGATATTTTTTTCCGCGTCTTGCAAACAAAGTTACAAAAAATAATTGTGATGGATCATCAATTTTGGATAAAATTTTTTCAAAGGTTACACCAGAATCAAAAATATCATCAATAACCAATGAGTTTGAAGAGATAATTTTTTGATCAACAAAAATTGTTTGTATTCCCAGATGATCTGCCAATAAACGTGAAGGTATCAATCCTCCTCTACTCAGAGTTGAAATACTAGAGAAAGTTCTGGGTGATTTTAAAACAAGATCAGATAATACTTGTATCAACGAATCTATTTCAGACCAATTTATATACTGTTCCAAAGGCAATGATATTTTGAATAGCCGGAATTAAGTTGTTATGATCAGAATGTTTTTGTGGGAGATTTTTTTAGGGGTTCAACAATTTTAAGAACCTTAAATGCCAATTTACTGAAATCGATATCTTTTTCGCACGACAGCAGTAATACAGCATCATTATTTAGTGGAAAACTCATGACAATTACTTTGTCTCGATAGGACATTGAAAAATGAACTTCACCGAATTCAGCATCAAATTCATGTCTCATTCTAACACGCAATGCAAGTTCCATGAACATCATTTCATCTTGTTTTTGGGCTTCAAGTGAAAACACTCCATTCTTCATCCCGCCGGCTGTAAGATGGCCTCGGCTGCTAATGTGCCTAGCTGAACGCATTTTAGGATCTAATTTAATGATTTTTTGACACATTTTTTCAAGTTTCTCCTCATT
>JAOUAE010000058.1 GCA_029861085.1 Candidatus Nitrosopumilus sp.
ATGCAATGTGGACGGTAATAACCCAAAAGAAGAAAGGATATTCTATGCATCCTGAAACAATTCGATGGAAGGGAAAACTAAAGGCAATGTATCTCAGACATGAAGAATTAGTAAAAGAGATGAGTTATAGGGGATACGACCACAAAAGTCCCCTTGACAAAAGAAAGGCAACTGGAAAATCCATTCAGGATATCTTCATAGATACTCCAGCAAAACAAGTTACAATTCTAAAAAACAAAAATTGTGATTGCAAATTAAAATGATTCATTTTTCATTTGGTCTCAAAAGTTAGCATCAGAAGTACATTTTGATTTTTTGGTAAATATAATCAATGAATACTAGATGTTATGGATGGGGCTCAATTCATAGTGCCGATTTTAATTGCTTTGGCAGTTGGAATTTTTGTAGGGACCAGAATCTGGATCTTGTTTAGAAAATAACATTGAAAGGTTATCCATTATTTTCATTAAATCAATTGCTTAATGTCAAATATTTCTATTTCATTGAGATGAAATATCCCTTGAATTCTGTAAATTGGTGCATGAAATCTAATTTATGATTAAACAAAAATCAAAACAATGTAACGATGAGGGATTTATTGAATGGCGAACTTAGTCCCAAGCGTTTTGCCCATCACTTTTAGAGCATATCTGCAAACGTTTGGATTAAGGGTGAAAAATCCTCTAAACTTCCCATTCTCAAATTCTTCGGCGATCAAACCGAATGGGCCATAGGGACCTCTTGTAATGACGGTCCAGACATTTGCCAAATCCGTATTTTGGCAACTTAAAAATTCTGAGTTTGATGATAGTTCCTTGCTTGGAATAACGGGCTTGTCAAAATCCGCAATAATCCAAACTTTGGGGATGTTTTTCACCATCTCTTGATATCTTTTTTTGACAAATGAAAATCTGGCTATCTTTTCAAATGTAGCAAGCAATGGCTGGTGATTTTCTTGCGCATATTTTTCAATCATGACACTAAGATTGTACAACGGTTTTCTTTCCGCTAAGAAGTTATGATATCCGGCCTCGATAAATTGGTCTAGCTTCCAAATGGGAAGTGTTGAATTATCCAGGTCGTGCCATTCTGCAAGTTGTGGAAATTCTTCCCATACCTGACCAACAAAATTAGCATAAGGACTTTCCATGGTATCTAATTTTCAATATAAGATTTAAGTTAATCCTTTAGAATTTCTCTAGTGTTGTTACCTAATTGTTTTTATTCTCTGAGACATTAATCTAATCAATGGGACGATATGAAAAACTTCTTGACATGCTAATGGATTTCAATAACTCCATTAGATTTGCAGCAATTAGCAATACAACTGGAGACATATTATGGCATAGCAAAAGAAATGATGCTAAAATTTTGGTTCCGTTATCTGAAACCAAAAAAACATTACGACGTGAGGCTTCAGACTGGGTTGATCGATGTAAACTTGAGGAACGAGATAACCTGGGAAGAGCAATGTATCACATAACCTCTTTTGAAAAAATAAAACGAATCACCATACCCATTGACGCATTCCATCTCTTGTTTGTCAGCGTTGACAATGAGCCGTTAAAAAAGACCAAAAAAAAGAGTTATGGTAGATTGGTAGAGATGGGAAAAATTATGTCTATTGTGGATTTTGTAAATACTTTTGAATAGAATTCTATTTTTTTCTTACCACAAATACCAAAAAACCATCATTGGAAATACTTTCTCATTATGGGATTACGAGTTATAAGGAAAAAATCAAATGTTTCACGAGCATCAGTCTTGTATTTTTTGTATAGTTTACCATCAGGTAATTAGTTTAGAATATTTATTAACAGAAATGCGGAATAATCTGTGTGGAAAAATACGAGCAACTTCTCAACATGCTAATGGATTTCAACAAGAGCATCAGATTTGGAGCTGTATGTAATCCTCAAGGAGAACTACTTTGGCATAGTCAACGAGAGGGTGTAAAGAACATTGTCCCATATGAGGATACAAAACAAACTATTTTACGAGCAATAGATTCATGGAAAGAAAATTTGAAAATTACTGATAATATAGGATCAGGACTTTATTCCATTACATCCTATGAGAAGATTAAGAGGATAACAATTCCGCTAGGGGATGGAAATACATTATTCATTAGTGTAAACAATGAGATTCCATCCAAGAAAAAAACCAAAAGCTATGGTCATCTTGCAGAAATGGGAAAAATTCTCTCCATTGTTGACTTTGTAAAATCTCAAAAGTAGGTTAAAAAATCAATTCACTTGACAAATATGTCATTACTAGTATGGTATTCCTTGTTACTCTGAACTACTAAAATACACCTCCAAAGTGTCAAACTTGTCTTGATGGCCTGCAACATAATGCAGCACATCCTGAGAATCAATCTCAATCCATTCTGAGACGCCTTTGAAATAAACGGTATCCTCAATGCATGCATCACCCGGACCTGACAGTCTGATCAACACCTTGTCTTCAGTAGGAATGAGAAATGGAAGTTTGATTAGCTTGTCTATCCAATGCCCCTGTATGTTTATCGTATGCTCCTTGCCGTTAAGTTCTGCCTTTCCTTTAAAATATGACTCTGCGATATCCAGTCTGTTTATTTTTATCTCTAGCATGGATTGATATTTCATGATCTAGTTTGTCGTTTGTCAGTAATATAATCAGGAAAAAATTTTAGCTGGTGCCAACTTTGTTGAAAAAAAAGGTGTTTTTTTGAAAAGGAACCAAAGATAATCCATAAGATGTCTAAAACTAATTTAATGATCTGTTGTTGTGGAATTGAATTAATACGGTATGTTCTAACATCCTAATGAATGGTTTCTGCAGGAGTTACGGAATTTCTAAGCTTATTGGTGATTCTTTTTGGTGGAGGGATGATAAGTGCATGGATCATGCACAAAATACATTTTCCTACAATTATTGGTTTTATCCTAATTGGCATAATTGCAGGTCCGTTTGGGCTGGGGCTGGTAAAAGATACAGAACTGATCAACTTGCTTGCAGAATTTGGCATAATCATACTGCTTTTTGTGATAGGCCTAGAATTTAGTTTAAAGAAGCTGCAGAAAGTTGGATTTACAGGGATTTTAGTCGGTACAATTCAACTGGCAATAGTATTTTCATTGGGATACGTGGTGGCCCTGGCATTTGATTGGACCCATCTTGAAGCGCTTTTCTTGGGAAGCATTCTGTCAATTACAAGCACTGCCATATCATTGCGTTTTCTCAGAGACCTTAAGCTGGTAAACACAGACGAATGGAACACTGTCGTGATAATTCTCATCATCGAGGATCTTGCGGCAGTTCTGCTATTGACCATTCTGGGTGATGCAACCAAAGGTGATGGCTTTGCCCTAACTGATTTTGGATTGATCATACTTCAGAGTATCGTATTTTTTGTGATAACATTTGGTGTAGGGATAAAGATCATTCCCAAGCTTTTAGAGCATGTCAGCAAAATCAAGATGGAGGAGGCCCTGTTCATCTCCTCCCTTGCGCTGGTGTTTGGACTGTCCGTCCTCGCTCACTTTTTGAATCTGAGTAGTGCCGTTGGGGCATTTTTGATGGGGATGATCATTGCGTCCACAAAGTTTTCTGAGCCAATAATCTCAAAGGTTCTTCCCCTTCGAGATTTTTTCCTGATAATGTTTTTTGTCTCCATAGGAATGCTTGTAAACATTGCACTAATCCCCGAGGTGATTTGGATCACTATTCCAATTGTAATTGTGGCAATAATTGGAAAGTTCATCGGAAACATGTTTGCAGCATCATTTGCTGGAAATACGCTTGTCAGCGCGTCTACAATTGGGATAGTGATGATACCCATCGGAGAGTTTTCATTCATCATTGCAAAACTTGGTGCCGACAGTGGAAGTATCAGGGAATCAATTTTCCCAATAACGATATTGGTCGCCATAATTACGATGTTGATGATGCCCCTTCTCTTAAGGGCAATACCGACAAAAGCAGATCCCAAATCAATTGTGCCAACCAGATTGCTGAATACCATATTTTATGCGGGTATGCTACTAAGGGGGAAACCCGCCAATGAGAAATCCAATTCGGATCAAATTACGGGTGTTAAAAAATATGCCCCACTAATCTTGGTCCATATCGTCGTGATAGTCACCATACTGGCTGCAATGAATTATTTTTCGCCATCAATTATCTCATTGATGAATGAATTGGAAATCCCCTTCTTGATCGAACCAGAAGTATTTCTCGTGATTCTGACTGTGATGATCTTAATCTATCCGATAGTCTCATTCTTTGGCAGAACAGAAAAAATAATTTCAGATATTTGCAATACGATTACAATCAACTTTAATTCAAAGGAGAAAAAACAGGTTGACAGGCCATTGTACAAGGTGATTCGAAATTCACTGTTCATGGGTCTGATGTTACTATTGGTATCAATCTTCATCAGTTTTGTGGAATTTGAAGACAGTACAATCACAATCATAATTTCAGCTGTGGCGTTGATCATAACATTGCCACTCATTTTGGACACCATTTTTGCGATAAAGAGGCTGACCCAAACTCATGTGTTTGACAGCTGGATGCCAACCGAAAAGGAAAATGATTGAATCAAAATACGCTCTAAAACAACTAGTATCACAAATGCTGATTCCCAGAAACATGAAAAGTAATTGAAAAAGAAAAATTATTCTTCATAATTTTATACTGTCTTCATAATCCGTCCTTGATTGTCAAAAGTTTAGCAAACCACAGAGTAGACAATCTCATAAGTATTACAAGTGATGATACACCAAAAAGATCCAATTCCCATCTTCTGATAAAACGTCTGATCACAACGATTGTTTGTTTATGATTGGAACAACATCCTGATATCATTTTTCTCCATTGGTGATTAAAACAGAGCACTTTGTATGTCCTACAACCCCACTTGCGACGCTTCCCAGCACAATCTTTCTAAAGCCTGTCCGGCCATGGGATCCCATGACAACCAAGTCCATACCATGACTATCTGCATATCCTACTATTGCTTCTGAAGATGAGGGATTGTGAACTATCTTTATCGAGAATGATATATTCTTGGCCTTTGCTCTGTCTTCGAGCGTTTTAAGCATCGCAGTGGCGGCATCCTCCTCCTCATCCTGAATTTCCTGCATGCGTGTCAGAGACATCCCAGAAGAATCCGATATTTTTGACTGAATGACTGTCATGACTGTCAGCTCCGATTCAAACTTTTCTGCAATTTCCAATGCCTGCTCATATGCTTTTTCAGAGTATCCGGAACCATCAAACGGTACAAGTATTTTTTTCAATGTATTTGATTTTGTTTTTCAAAATTTATACCATGTGTCTGATTTTTCTATTTGATAAAATATCTAAAATCCAAAAAATAATCCTTAAACAATAATTTAATTAAAATTAATCAAACAGGAAGTAATCCATGTTTCATAGGTGGGAAAAAATTAAGATGAAATCTCTGTTGAACACTCATCAGAACATATTCTCCTGTTAAAGACATCTTCATATTTTCTACCACAATGAACACATTCCCTGAAACTCATGATTCAATTACGTGTTCTAATGATATAAACACAGCATAGATTAGAAATCAATTACCACTAGAAATTTGATGATATGTTCTTGATATATCTGATTCAGAAACATTATTCATGGTCATGAAACTTGATGAGAAAAAAACGGTGTTTGCGGGATTATTGATTACTCTTGGAATAACAATTCTTGGAGGATTCATTCTGACTGCATTCCTGATGCCCGAATGCAGGAATGTGATATGCTAAATCCAACACAACATTGTCTGGAGGAAACTCATAGATTTGATGTGGTTTGAATTTGAATTCTTTAATTGGATTCCTACTTTGGTTAGATTACAATCAGTCAAAGATGAAAATTGGCAAGTAATTCGTAAATCTATGCTGAAAACCACTTTGGAATTCAAATATGAAACTTTACAAAAATGGCTTGAGACAAACAAATACTCTGAAAAATCTAAGGTGCAAACTCAAAATTATGTACAAGCATTAAGACGAGGTGGTCTAATTAGATATCTTGGGTGTGATGATTAGAATATGAAATTAGTGATTCTAATTACCCTGGGAATTGTGCTTGGATCAGTCATTGTTATCGTTGCCGTAACAAATTCTACTTTTGATAATTATGTGTCAGAGCGTGATCAACGAAATCTTCAATATTCACTAAACGACTGTAAAGTATTATTTGTAGATGGATATGAACGGGATGATTGCTTTGAAAAATCAATTAATGCATTTGGAACTGATAAACAAAAACAACAATGGAGATCAGGATTTTACAACCCTTAGATTCTAAGATTAAACAATACTCTTAACTTCTTTAGGTATCTAGAAAATGAAAATCTTTATTTTTCCTGTCTTTACTTTATCATTTTTTAATGGTATCAAGTAAATTCTTTTATGAAAAAATTATTGGTTGCAACATTAATTGGGTTTTCTCTAACTGCATATTTTGGATTGACTGTGTTTATTTTGCCTGAACAATATATGTCGCATGAAAAACTGGTCTCACAGCCCCACTTTGATGTCAAAATCTCTGACAGAGAGATTTCTTTAGGCGAATCATTCAGACTTGACATTGTCACAGAAAACAGGGGGGAGTACGGGGATATCCATATTCTCTCAACGGCATTTCCAGATTTAACTCAGGTTGGCAATGTGGTCAATATTGTAACATATGATTTTACACAGCCTCCTACCAACATAGTTCCTGGGGATGAGATGATTGCAAAATATAGTGGGGGGTTAGAGCACACGGTTGCAAAATATCCTTCAATTGAGGCGATGAGTAGGCCTATTCATCCGGGTTCAACATATCATTTATCACAAATCATTACCCCTGAGAAACAGGGGAACTTTTCAATATTCGTAAAATCAGTCAACATCCCCCATACAAGTGATCTTTCTCATCATCCACAAACAGGAATTTTAGATCATCAGGAGGAATATGTCCAGGTTTATTCAATTAATGTAAATCCCTAATATTTTGTAAAGAAATACTGAAAGTCATGGATGTTTTAAGATCAAAAATCTCAAATAGTTTTTTGAGTGGACATTCCGAACATGTTTTCCTTGTCGGATGTATTTTGGTAAGCTTTGGAATTTTATTGGTCACAGTAGGTGGCAGTTGGGATATAACAAATCATTTGCTAAACAAGCCTGATACTTTTTTTTCATCACCTCATGCTTTGATGTACTTGGGAGTTACAATCTCTTTGTCGGGCGTAACTGTATCTTTTCTAAGTTGGAGACTATTGCAGAATTTTAGAAATTTGTATTTTCTTTCTTTGAAGAATAGTCTAATCGGCATTGCATTGCTATCTGGGGCAGGACCTTTTGATTATATTTGGCACTCTAATTTTGGGTTGGACGGACTTTTGAGTCCTCCACATCTGACTTTGATTGCAGGTATGTTTTTTTGTGCAATAGGTGGAATGATTGGGATATCTAGATTTTTGAAAATTAACCACGTAAAAAATTACCTTAGATACTTGCTAATTTTGGCAATTATGCCCGTATGGTTATCTGGATCAGGAATCATTTCATCACTGTCTTTGCCTTTTTCAAATACGGATTATTTTCAATTTAATCCGGACCCCACATTTGCGTTTATTGCTGCAGCATTGGGATTTCCTTTTTTAATTTCAATGTCTTCTTTGCTCATTTTCAGATTATCTGGTTTTAGATTTGGGATGATGAGTATTCTCGGTGGCCTGTTTTTGTTGATTTATAGCTCCACTGCAATCATACCTAATTTTGCATTGATGGACTCAATTGTGTTTTATTCTTTGAATTTGATTCCATTTGTCATTGCAGACATAGTTTTATTTTTTAACAAAACTAAAAAGTCATTGATCTTTGTTGGAGGTCTTCTTGGTTCTATATTTTACATGGTATACTATCCATACGTGATGTATACCTTCAACGAGATCCTGCTTGGAAAATTGGTCTCCCCAAGTTTGATTTATTTTGTTTATTTTGAGATGATTGATGATGTTCTGTTGTTTACT
>JAOUAE010000202.1 GCA_029861085.1 Candidatus Nitrosopumilus sp.
GTTTTTGCTACGACAGCTTGATCTTGTTGAGCTATCCACTCATCATAGGTTCTTCCCATGAGGATCGAATCTTAGCTTACACTAATTAAAGCTTTTGTAGATTCTATATTAGGCATAATGATTGGATTCGATCTAAGAAGGTTTTAACGTAGATAAAAATTCATTTTAATTCTTGGATGTTAAAGTTTTGGGAGCTGCAAACGAAGTGGGCAGATCGGGATTTTTGGTTAATTGTAATGGAACTAAATTATTGCTCGATTATGGAGTAATGTTTGGAAAAAGAGGTTTGCCTCCACAATACCCCCTTCATGTAAAACCCAAAGATTTGGATGCAATTATAATTACTCATGCTCATTTAGATCATTCAGGAAATGTACCATCACTTTTCGTAAGTGGAAATACAGATGTATATGCCACACCTCCAACATTTGATCTTTCAAAATTATTAATCAATGATATGTTAAAAATTGAAAAAAATGCACACGCATTTGATTTACCTGAATTAAACAATATGATGAGAAACGCCAAAGAAATAGGATTTGGACAAAAAGTTACCAAAGGAAATGCAACTTTCGAATTTAGAGAATCAGGACATGTGATAGGTGGAAGCACTGTGCTAGTAGAATCAGATGGAAAGAAATTATTCTACACAGGAGATATTAAAACAAATGGCTCAAGGATGTTACGAGAGATGGATTTGGACATAGGGGAGATTGATCTATTAATCACTGAGAGTACTTACGCAAAGACAGAGCAAAAATCAAGAAAAGAATCAGAAACAGAGCTAATAGAATTTGCAAATGAAGTAATGGATAGAAAAGGAATATTATTTATTCCATCATTCTCAGTTGAACGCTCTCAAGAAATTGCTTGTATTTTAAGAAGTGCAAATTTCAAACACAAAATCATAATGGATGGAATGGCATTAAAAGTAAATGAAATAATGTTTAAGCATCCAGAATACCTAAGAGATCCCAAAGTATTTTCTGAAGCAATTAAGAGTGCAACTGCAATAAGAGAACATTCAGAAAGAAAACGTGCAATGAATGAACCCTGTGTTGTAATATCGCCAGCAGGAATGTTAGTTGGAGGAAATGCGGTATATTATTTACAACAGTTATCTTTTGATAGCAAAAATGGAATAGCTTTAGTTTCATATCAAGGAGAGGGGACACCAGGAAAAAAATTACTAGATACAGGAATGGTTTCAACTAGAGGTAAAGATCTTCACGTTAAAGCAGAGGTTAAGCAGTTTCAATTTTCAGGACATGCAGACAGAAAAGAATTGTTTGACATGATTAAAAGGATTAAAGGGAATCCAAAAGTATGGACGGTGCATGGGGATTCAGAATCATGCGATATGTTTGCTCAAGAAATTCATGAAAAATTTGGTTTTGAAACACATGCACCTGCAGTTAATGACGAAATAACTGTCTGAGATGCAAAATTATTGTGCAATAAATGTTGAAAATTCAATCAATAGTGGGCAAGTATTTCTGTGGAAAAGAGATGGCAATCATTGGTATGGCATTAATGGCCAAGATATTCTAAAAATAAGTGATTCTGGAAGAATCAAGTCATATCAAAATATTAAAACAGATTTTTTTAGAAAAAATGATAATCTTGAAAAAATAATAAAATCAATTTCAAAAGATAAGACCACAAAAATGGCCGTAAGCCGATATGTAGGATTAAGAGTACTAGAACAAGATCCTTTTCAATGTTTGATTTCATTTATCGTGTCTTCAAATTCCAATATTCAAAAAATAAAAAGTAGTTTAGAAAATCTATCGAAAAAATTTGGAATAAAAGTTGAGTTTCAAAATAAAGAGTTTTTCTTATTCCCTAAACCTGAAAAACTTGCAAAAGCATCAATAAATGAAATTAAAAGTTGCGGAGTAGGATATCGTGCTCGATTCATCAAAGAAGCAGCAAATAGAACCTTATTAAAAAAAATAGATTTTGAATACTTGAAAAAATGTAATTATAAAGATGCTAAAGAAGAAATTTGTTTTATTCCAGGAGTGGGAAACAAAGTGGCGGATTGCGTTTTGTTATTTTCATTAAATAAATTAGAAGCTTTTCCATTAGACAGATGGATGATTAGAATTTTAGAAAAATACTATTCAGATCAATTTCAACTTGAAACTAAAACTATTACAGAAAAACAATACAGCATACTTCATGAAAAAATCGTAAATTATTTTGGTCCGTTTGCAGGATATGCGCAACAATTTCTCTTTAAAATGGAAAGAGAAAATTATCAAAAAAAATGGCTGTAAACCCTTAAAATGGTAATTAATTGCTAGGTTTTTGGGCCTATGGCGCAGCATGGATAGCGTGTTGGACTTCTAATCCAAAAGTCAAGGGATCGAAGCCCTTTGGGCCCA
>JAOUAE010000059.1 GCA_029861085.1 Candidatus Nitrosopumilus sp.
GTATCACATACTTCAAATCTTAATGCAGAACTAGATGCAATTAAAATGACAATTGACACCATAGCATCAAAAGCATCAAAAATTGATTCGTTAGGTGGAGCAATTGATGGCCTCAAGCAAGAATTTGGAAGGATTACAGATGAGGTATCACATACTTCAAATCTTAATGCAGAACTAGATGCAATTAAAATGACAATTGACACCATAGCATCAAAAGCATCAAAAATTGATTCGTTAGGTGGAGCAATTGATGGCCTCAAGCAAGAATTTGATACCATGATATCACAAACAAGTGCTGTAGATAATCTGAATCTAGAATCCATTAAGGGATTAGGAGGTAAAATGGATAAAGTTGAAACTGAAATTAAAATATTATCACAAAGAGCAGATTCTACAGCCTTTGTTGGAGAAGGACTCAAGTCGGTTCAAGACGAGGTCTCTAATTTTAAACAAAATGTCTTTGATAAAACAAATAGTATTGAGCAAAAAATATCTTCAGTTTCGGATACCCTGAAAAGACAAGATGAATCCACAATTGAGTTTCATAAAAAATCTGAAAAACTATTTGAAGATATACAGGAAGTCAAAAATATTACAAACAAGGCATCAGATAATTCATCAAAAGAGATGATGGCTTTGTTAAAACTTTCAGAATATCAGTCAAATATCAGAATGAATGCAGAATCAAAGTACGGAGTAACAAAAGATATCGAAAAAATGGCATCACAGACTGCAGATATTGTCAATCTATTTGATAGGATTTCAATTGAGTCAGGAGAAAAAATTCCACTGCCTCATGAAGTAAGACAATGGGCAGTAAGTAAAATTTTAGATTGTGCTGACAAGTGGGAGGTTAGATTCAGTGATGTCTATTCAGTTTTAATAAATGCCATAGGTAGAGACATGTTAAAAGAAGCCATAAGAATTCAACAAGTAAGAGACATTTACGGAATTCGAGCAGTAGATGAAATCAGAAGAGAGCTAAACATCTCATAGATTATTCTTCATCTGCTTTATTGAGTTGTTCTTTCTTTCTTTTTAATGCAGCAAAGATTCCAATAATTGCAGCAATCCAAACTACACTAAACATCATATTTGCAGGACTGACATACATGTACGGAGTTGCATCCATAATGTTGGCTTTTAATAATAATGCTCTACCGTTGATATCCAACATCCCTGTATGATATGCAGAATTATCTTTTGAAATAGATGAAATTTCTTCAACGCCCGTAAACATTGTATCTATGTTATTTTGTATTCTTAAGAAATTTGTAGATTCTGTACCAAAAATCCAAACAGGATTGCGAGAAACAACTTCACCATCAGAATTAGTTGTTTCAGGCAAATTTACCATTAACACATCCAAATCAGATTGAATTGCAACTAAATGATTACGGATAACATCAGGATCTGAAGAAGATGCAATTCCATCAAGATTTCCCCTAATTCTATCAAGCGGATAGATATCATTATTGTAACCAGAAATTGCCATGAATACACCAAAAATGATAATTGCAAGTATTCCAAATATGGAAAGTTTGTAAACAGTATTCGCCATTTTTTCCTTCTTGGATCTCAATCGATTATCACTTGATTTATTTCTTTTAAATTTAGAATGGGATAAACTCATGTAAGCAATATAAAAAAAACCAACTGCTTGAAGAGTAATGATTGGTACAAAGATAGGATTATTTGAAAATATAGCAATAAAAATTGCCATTATTCCGTAGACACCAAAGAATATCTCTAAAAGAGTTGTTTGTGTAAAAGGTAAATTGTATGCCTTGTCTTTCCAATCATCTTCTTTTGTTACAATCCCATATTTTGGAGTTCTATGAAATACATTCTTCTTGCCAAGTACTGCATCAAAAACTGCAACAGTGTTGTTAACAGACATGCCAGCATTATAGACAAGCAATGCTGGAAGTAATTTTGCTTTTGATTTCCACGACTTGTGATACATGCCATGTATGACGATAAGGTATGCACCAGGTCCCATTGCAAGATATGTTGCAATTGTTAATGCAGGTAAAACACTTACTACATAGAGATTGACTTGGGCTGCTAGCAATATAGGTAATGTTAAAAATTGAATTAGTATTAGGGGATAAACAATATGACGAGTAAGTTGTATGAATGCCTGGATTTTTGCCTCAATTCCAACATGACGTTTCAAACCAATATCAGCAAGTAATTTTATTGCACATTGGATAGATCCTTTTGCCCAACGAAACTGTTGTCTTTTAGCCCCATTGATTTGAGCAGGTAGTTCGGCATCAACTACAATATCAGGTAAAAACAAACATTTCCAACCTTTCATTTGTGCCCTATAGCTAAGATCAAGATCTTCAACTAAGGTAGCAGTATGCCAGCCCCCAGCATCTTCAATACACTTACGCTTCCAAATTCCTGCAGTGCCATTAAAATTCATGAAAAGATGAGAATTGCTTTTTGCTTTTTGTTCCACTAGGAAATGAAAATCAATACTAAGTGCCTGCACTTGAGTAATGGTTGAATAATTTTCATTTACATGTCCCCATCTACATTGAACTAACCCTATATCTGATTTTGAAAAATGAGGTATTGCTCGTTTAAGAAACCAAACAGGAGGAATGAAATCAGCATCAAAGATGGCCACAAGATCAGTATCAGTTGTTAGCATTGCATGTTTCAATGCACCTGCTTTGTATCCATTTCTTGTTCCACGTCTCACATGTTCGATTTGAAATCCTTGTTTTTTATAATCATCAACCACGTTCCGAAGTAATTCAACTGTATCATCATCAGAATCATCACATACCATTATCCGTAATTTATCTTTTGGATAATCTAAATTACAAACTGCATCTACAAGTCTTTTTGCAACATATTTTTCATTGTAAATAGGTAATTGAATAGTAACACTAGGAGTTCCCCAATCAATTGTAGGTCGAACTTCTTTTCTCGTTCTAGAAATGAATGCGAGATAATAGAAATTAACAGTATATGCAGTGATTATAATAGCTGATAAAATAAATAATTCAAAAACAAAGTGAGTAAAAGGATTTACTGCCATATCCCTAATTTCACAGAATTACTAATCGCTATTTATATTTGCAAAAAATTGCAATTATTTTTGCTCATAAATTTTGATTGCTTGAGGAGGACAAACGCCTTCACATGCAAGACAGAAAATACAGTCAGGTTCTTTTGACATCAGGGGTTTCTTATCAGATGCAGGATTTCCAGGAGTATCAAACCACTCATAAACACCTACAGGACAAGCCTCAATGCATCCCCCATCAGCTACACAAATATCATAATCTACTGAAACGAATTCGCCCCAAACTCCCATGATTCCATTACTCGTACCTCGTCTACCCCAAGTTTTGATTGTGTGTTCTGCAGCTTCATATGCGGAAGATGGTTTCATTTTTGATTTATAATCAACATCGATTGGTCCAGGTTTTGCACCATCAGGAATTTCAATTGCAGTGTCATCTTCTTCATCATCTTCTTCTTTTGCCTCAACTGGTTTTGGTTTTGCACCAAGAACAATTTTTGCTAGAGGAGTCAAATCTTCAAGTTTTTGAATTGCTGCAACTTCAGATATTTTTTCAGTTTTAGCAAAATAGGAAATCATTTTGTCAGCCAAGATAGTATTTCGTAAAATTGTATCAATAACCATTTTAGCAAAATGGTCTGCTTTTTTTCTATAATCTTTGACCCAATTAGGATCACCAAATTTTTCAATTGGGAAAATTTGATAAATAATATCTACAACTTCGCCGGTTACAATTTCCACTGTAACAGATAAGTCAACTTCTTCGTATCCTTTTGCATCAGGATCATCCATGTTTTGCTCTTTCCAACGATATGTTGCAAAAATTCTATCAGCATACATATCCATTTCAAATGCTTTTTTGAGACCATCATGAACAGATTTTAGTTCCACGGGCTCTTCAAGCTTAATTGGTAATCTGTAAAGTCCTAGCTTGAATCCGTGTAACGGATATACGCCACGTTTAGCAGTAGGTGCCTCCATTGACCAAACTCGATCTTTTAGCAGTAAGGACATCTGAACCTTGTTACTTGATTTTCTTTAAAAAGGTTATCAGTCATCATCAGGACATGTAAGTTCTCGGAGTTTAGTATATTTTTCATCCATTGCTTCTGCATGAATTACGACCTGAGATAGATCATAGGAATCTTTTGAAAAATACCATCTTATAGGAACCCAATGTCCAATGCCATCCATGTCATGAATCATACCTTTATCGGCTTTGACATTTAACTTTTCATCAATAGATGTTTCTTTAATCGTAAGACCCCGCTTAGTTTTATCCTCCATAATAATATCAGATTGGCCATCCTTGATAAAATAAAACGAACCCTTCTTGAGAACAGGAAGGTCCAGAAGCAATTTATTTTTCCACAGGATTACCTATCATGTTACCCCACTCTGTCCAAGAACCATCATAGTTTCGAACTTTTGAATAACCAAGTAGGTACTTTAAAACAAACCAACTGTGTGAAGACCTTTCACCAATCCTGCAATAACATATTACATCCTTATCTGGAGTAACACCTTTTGACTCATAGTTTTGCCTTAACTCTTCAACCGCTTTGAATGTACCATCGGCATCATTGACTGCAGTTGCCCATGGAATATTGTTTGCATCAGGTATATGCCCACCTCTTTGTGCATGCTCCATCGGATATTCTGGAGGTGCGGTAATTTGACCAGTAAATTCTGCAGGGGATCTTACATCGACCATTACAGTATCTTCTTTTCCTAATGCTCTGCTAACATCAAACAAATATGCACGTAATCCTTCATCCGGAGGCTGTGCAACATATGTTGTCGAAGTTATTTGAGGTTCATCAGTGTTGTAATCTTTATTTTCTAATTCCCATTTTTTTCTTCCGCCATTCATAATCTTTAGATTTTCATGGCCATAAATTTTGAAAACCCAAAAAACAAAGGCTGCAAACCAATTATTGAAATCACCATAAAGTATTACTTCAGTATCTGCAGTAATTCCATTTTTAGACATTAATGCTTCAAATTCTTTTTTACCAATGATATCTCTTGTGACAGGATCGTTGATATCACGTTTCCACCAGATTAGACTAGCACCATTAATGTGACCTTTTTGATATCCATTTACAGGATCATAATCGACTTCTACCAATTTTCTATTTTCATTTGGAGGGTTTTGTAATACCCATTCGGTGTCGACTAAAACTTCAGGATGTGCATAACTCATAATTTGTACGGATTTGTTTTCATACTTAATTGTTTTTCTAAAATAGGGTAAAAATACCATTTTTATGTAAATAGAGTTCAGAAGAACTGCTTGAAATTACAAAAAGTGGCAGTAGTTAGTAAAGTAGGTTCTAAAGATTCAGAGCAAGCTGCAAAGGATGTTACAAAAAAGTTCTTGGCAAAAAAATCAACAGTGTTTACAATTTCACCAGTTGAAGTTGAAGGAGCTAAGCAAATTGAAACGTTAGAAGAATTAAAGAAAGAAAAATTAGATTTAGTCGTCACTCTTGGAGGAGATGGCACTACACTCCGAGTTTTTAGGAATTTAGAAAACGAAACACCAATTCTAACAATTAACGTAGGAGGAAATAGAGGGATTTTAGCAGAAATCACAATTGAAGAGATTGATGATGCAATAGACCAAATTTTGAAAGATAATTTCTTTTTGGATAAAAGGACCAGAGTTGTTGCATCGTGTGGAGGAAAAGAATTCCCACCAGCATTAAATGAAATTTACATCACCAGAACAAACTTGACTAAAACTGCAGAAATTAAGATAAAATTTCAAAATGACATAGTAAAACAAAAAATGGATGGAGTAATCGTTGCAACCCCTAGTGGATCTACAGGACACTCATTTTCATTAGGAGGTCCAATACTACATGAAAGTCTAGATATCTTAATTATCACACCAGTTGCACCAGTGTATAGATTAGCTTCATTGATAGTGCCTGATGAGAAAATCGAAATAACATGTTCTCATGATTGCAATATAGCAATGGATGCACAAGTTGTTAAATCAGCAGGATATGAAGAAGCAATAACTATCAAGAAATACAAAAAACCAGCAGTTTTTGTAAGATTAAAGAAAAGAGGATTGAGACAAATGAGCAAACTTGGATTTTAAGATTTTAGATGCCAGTGCATTTTATGCAGGAGTACCATTTAGATCATCTGATGATTGTTATACTACGTCTTTAGTTTATGATGAAATAAAGCACATAAAGAAAAATCATGGTGCCTTAGGAACTTTACTTGAAACGAACAGACTAAAAATCAAAGAACCAGATATCAAATCAACAGAATCAGCAGTAAAAGCATCAAAAAATACAGGAGATTTCCCTCAGTTATCAAAACAAGATATTTCAATTATTGCTTTGTGCATTGAAATGAATGGCGAAATAATTAGTGATGATTTTGCAATTTCAAATGTGGCCAAGAATTTGGATTTGAAAGTATCACCTATTATGACTAAAGGCATAGAAGATGTTGGGAAATGGATTCATTACTGTCCAGGATGCAGGACTAATCACTCCACAGGAAAAGAATGCCCAGCATGTGGAACGCCCTTAAAAAGAAAATTACTCAAGAGCAAATCCCTTTCCGTTCCATTCAGCGAATGAGCCATCATATAGTTTGACTTTTTCAAAACCTGCAATTTTTAATTGTAAAAAAAGATTTGACGCACGATGTCCATGCAAGCAATAACAAACAATCTCTTTATCTTTAGAGATTTGATTTTTTGAAAACAACATTTCAAGAGATATCCTATCATTGAATAATTTTCCATCTAAACTAATTCCTTCTGTGAATGGAATTAATTTTGATTTAGGTAAATGGCCACCCATAAATTCTTGAGGACTGCGAGCATCCAGAATTATAAAATTTTCCAAATTGTCTTTCAGGAAATTAGATTCTATTCTAATTTCAGAGTTTGTGTCTGGAGAAAATACAGTAGGTTCAACAAAGGATGTTTGACGAGTTAATTCAAAGCCATGTTTTTGTAAATCAGATGCATTAGCATCAAGTAAGAAAGTTTTCTCATGTCCAAAATACAGCAAAGTCCATGCAATTCTTGCTATGGATGGATCCATTGAATCCCCAGTTAAAACTACAGTTTTACTTTCATTAATTCCTAAATTATTAAAAAGCTCAATTATTTTTTCTTGTTCAATTACAAGATTTGAGCCAAATTCATCAAATTGAATTACTTGTTCTATAGAAAGGGATTGTGCCATCGGTAAATGCCCATAAAGAAACATTGGTTTTGGACGTGTATCTAAAATTACAAGGTTAGGATCTGACAGGTGTTCTTTAAGCCAATCAGTTGACACCAGCATGAAAAGTCTGATTTGTTAATTTATTTAACATTATCATGAATCATGTAAAGTTTTTTGGTTGGATGCCTTGAGGAATTTGCTTTTAGAATCCAAGGTTTTTTTAATTTTCTTTGCTCTAGCATCCCCTAAACCTTCAATTTTTGCCAATTCAGATGTGGTTGCGCTAAAAACTTTCAACGGAGTTCCAAATTTTGTAAGCATTCTAACTGCAAATTTTTCACCAATTCCAGGCAAACTACAAAGAACAGAAAGTTGTTGTTTTTCTAAATCAGATGATTTTTTGATTTTTTTCATATATGGACCTTTTGGAGCATCTTTTCTAGAACACATTGACACCAACAATTTTGCAGTATGGGCAGCACTAGGTGTAGGAATTACAGGGATTTTAAAATCAAGAACAACAGTTGAGATTGCACCATAAAATATCAGTGGATTCTCAGTAATTTCTTCAATTTCGTCAATATTACCCTCCACGAGAACAATAGGATGTTCAAAGTGTTCCTTTAATCTAGAACACTGATCAAATAGTCGTCCATCAAAAACAGAAGCCATTAGATCACGAATACTCTTTCTTTCA
>JAOUAE010000009.1 GCA_029861085.1 Candidatus Nitrosopumilus sp.
CTTCTAACAACATACGTCTTGTCTGCAACTACTTCAGCCTCAAAGACTCGTTCAACCTGTCTTCCTTCTCTAATACTACTTTCGCCCATAGTCCAACTAGACACAACAAATCCAGAGATGGACTCATCTAGTCCAAAGGTACTAGCATCTGCATTGATTCCAGTTGGGTCAAACAAAAAGTGCCAGTTAGTTAAAGGCTGTTCCATAATAAAATCTGCGTTAAGGAGAGGCCTGTTAAGAACATCTTCAGCAGCAGTTCCTGCAAAGAAAGCATAAACTTCAGGTTCTTGGTCTCTTAGAATGTTTATTGGAATATTAATTTCCACACCGTCTATTACGATTTCGTCTGTGGTACTCATTCCTCTCCAACCCAAATCAACCAGTGTTCTTTGCCCATCGTCTGTAATTACATAATCACTCAAAGTTCCCTCTAAGGTCACTTTATAATCGACAGAAGTATTGATATTTCTTGCTTTAAGATAGAATTCATAATAAACATTCAAATCGGTGATTTTTGCTTTGATTGCTTCAGAAGATATTTTTTCATTTAGTTTATCCATAAGTTTTTGGACCCCAGGATTTGAAGAATCTGCAGTTCCAGAAACGGTCCATTCATTTCCACGTAATTCATCAAAGAGATTGCCACCATCTGGATATTCAATAAAAACAGTCTTTAGATAATGCATTGAAAATGGAGATGATTCAGAATTAGGATTAATCCTAGCATCTAATTGTGCAGCCCATGCAGGGGTACTCGTACCAACAACAATAAGAGTTGCAAGCAAAACTGTCATAATTACAGCCTTAGACACGATTAAAATTTGCAAAATAGTGCTAATAAACTTATCCTAATTATCTAGATCGGTATTTTTTGAAAAAGTAATATGGAGTATCAAAAAGAGTAATTTCAGTTTTAAGGGATATGATATAACATGATTACAGTCTTAGCAGGAGGAACGGGTTCGGTTAAACTAGTCAGAGGGTTAGTTGCTCAAGAATCCAAAGTCAATGTGATTAGTAATGTAGGAGACAATTATTGGCTTTACGGACTTTATGTATGTCCAGATATTGATACCATTGTTTATGGATTAGCAGATTTGCTTGATCAAGAAAGAGGATGGGGTATGAAAAAAGATACGTTCAACTTTTTGCGTCAAATGGAAGTTTTTGGAGAAGAGACATGGTTTAGAGTCGGAGACAGAGATGCCGCAACGCACTTGATCAGAACAAACATGCTAAAAAACGGAAAGAATCTAAGCGACATTACAAAATGGATGTGTGAAAAATTTGCGGTAACTGCAAACATCATCCCAGTTACAGATAACAGCATTGAAACAAGAATTACTACCGATAAAGGAGAGTTACACCTGCAAGAATATTGGGTCAAACACAGAGGAAAAGATCCTGTTGAAGGAATTCAATACATTGGGGCAGATAAAGCTCGTCCAAATCCCGAAGCAATAAATGCAATTCATGATGCAGAGATGGTAATCTTAGCACCAGGAAACCCACTAACATCAATTGGACCAATGCTTCAAATCAAAGGGATTAGAAAAGAATTATCAAAAATAAAAAAGAAAGTAGTTGCAATAAGTCCATTAATTGGAGATAACGCAATTAGTGGACCTGCTGCAAAATATATGCAAGCTGCAGGAATAGAATCAAATGCGTACGGGTTAGCAAAAATGTATTCCGATGTATGTTCAAACATAATTGTAGACACAAAAGATAAAGCACTAGTAAAGAAGATCCAGAGTTTAGATATGAAAGTTTTTGAAACCAAAATCACTATGAAAAATAAAATA
This sequence comes from Candidatus Nitrosopumilus sp., assembly GCA_029861085.1. Next base: position 1,806 of record JAOUAE010000009.1, read on the forward strand.
GCTGAGGATGCATTAGCAAATTTCCTTTTAAAACAAGTACACGTATAATTTGAAAATAGCTGCAATTATTCCTGTAAAGACTTTCTCTAAAGCAAAAACTCGTTTAGATTTATCTCCACAACAAGTCGAAGATTTGTGCAAAGTAATGCTTGAAGAGATTTTACACACAATATCAATATCGCCTCAAATTGAAAAAATAATCATGGTCACAAAGGAAAAAAAAGCAATAGAGATTGGTCAAAAATTCAATGCAATCATAATTGTAGATGAAAAAGAAAAAAGTGTTAATAGTGCAGTTGCATTAGCGGACAAGTATCTTTTAGAGAATAATTTCCACGCATCAATTGTATTTCCTCAAGATATTCCATTCATCAAAACTCAAGATATTGATTTTATATTAAACTACAAAACTCATCCAAATTTTGCAATTATTGTACCGTCTAGGAGATTTGATGGGACAAACGCACTTGTAAGAATGCCAATAGATTTGATGGAGACACATTATGATGAGGACAGTTACAAAATTCACATGAATACAGCCAAAGATCACACGTTAAACGTTGCCATGGTTTTTGTAAAAAGAATAATGTGGGATATTGATAATATCGAAGATCTAAAGTTTGCCTTAGAACAAAATGAAAAGCCAGAAATCACAGAAAAAATTAAAAAAATTATAAAATCAGATTAAAACAGATATTTTTAAAGATAAAAACGGTCATTTGAAATGTGAATTATCAACATGCTTATATACAAGGATTTAGAAATTTTTAAATATTATCATAAAAGGCTTTGAAAATGGTTAAAACAGATAATCTAAAAGACAAATGTCCAAGATGTGGAAAGGGTTCTGTAGTCACAGACCCCAACACAGGTGAAAATTTTTGTGGTAAATGTGGATTTGTAATCACCGATAAAGCAGAAGAATCAGGACCCGAGTGGAGGTCATTTTCAAATGAAGGGGAAAATAAAAGCAGAGCAGGAGTCCCAACATCACTAGCCATGCACGATATGGGCCTATCCACAATAATCAACCCACAAAATAGAGATGCAACTGGAAAACCATTGACTGCGGCCATGAAGAGTACCATTGAGAGACTCAGAACATGGGACAGCAGAAGCCAGGTTCATGAACCAACCGATAGAAACTTTCGACAGGCATTTAGTGAGTTAGACAGACTAAAAGACAAACTTGCAGTGGGTGATTCAGTCATTGAAAAAGCAGCTTACATTTACAGAAAAGCACTTGAAAAAGGTCTGGTCAGAGGTCGTTCCATTTCAGCTTTAATTGCATCTGCACTATATGCAGCATGTAGAGATACTGAAACTCCCAGAACACTAAAAGACATTGGGCAAGCAAGCAACATTAAACGAAAAGACATTGCAAGATGTTATCGTTTATTGTTAAGGGAATTAAATCTAAAAATGCCAGTTGTCAATCCAGTAAAATGTATTTCAAGAATTGCAAGTAAAGCGGGATTATCAGAAAAAACAAAAAGAAAAGCAACAAAGATTCTACAAACTGCAGAAGAGCAAAAAATATCAGCAGGAAAAGATCCTATGGGGTTAGCAGCAGCAGCACTTTATGTAGCATGTGTGACAAACGGTGAAAATAAAACTCAGAGAGATGTAGCAGAAGCTGCAGGAGTAACAGAAGTTACAATTAGAAATAGATACAAAGGCTTGAAAGTAGCCTTAAATCTCTAAGGTAGTCTCTTTTTTTGAAAAGAATCTATCAATAAATAAAACACTAATTGAAAAAATTCCTGCAATTAAAAATAAAAGTTCTATAGAAGACATCAATGAATGTGAAAATGCATCTTCAATTGAAATAAAATTGATCTGAGAAATAAAAGTAGCATATGAAAATATAAAGTAATTAGTAGCCCAGTGAATTAAGAGTGAAGTCACAAAACCAAATCTAAGATAGACCCAACCTAGAATTATTCCACTTGCAGCAGCTTGAGCAAATTTTCCTTCACTCCATGAATCTCCAAATGCGATGTGTGCAAAACCAAAAAGAACACCCACGAAAATAATCAAAAAAATGGCTTTTTTCATATTATGAATATCTAAAATATCAGGATTCCACAAACACCTTATGAAATATTTTACCGAAGATTTGTTAGAATAAAGAGCAAACAAAGGAATTCCAATCAAAAGTAGACGAAACCCAAGTTCTTCGATTAAAGGGGCAAGACTAACATAAAAAAATTGAATTAGATCATTATCAGCAAGAGGAGGAACTATGTCAATACCAAAGCCTTCCTGTACAAAATTAATCAATGCCGAAATCAAAATTAAAATTGAGAGCCACTTTGTGACTCCAATCATATAGTTTAATCTAGGATTATATTTTCCAATGGAAATAATTGGAGAAAGTGCTTTTGAAAATCCATCTTTCGGACCCAACATTGCAATAACAAAAATTATAAGATAAAATACCCATAAAATAACAAAAGCATCACCAACACTAACATCAATTGGAGCCTGATAGAAATCAGTTTCATCAAAAAGTTCTAAATGAGTAAGAGGGAATTCATAATTAATATCACCACCAATGTCAGTTTCAAAAACAACATAGATACCTATAGGAAAAGAAACAAGAAGTAAACCAAAAATTACAGAAAGTAATGCAGCAAAAGGAATTCCAACAAATTGGAGTAATTTATTTGAATTTTGCAATTTGTTCTAATGTAGTTCTATTGTATCTGCTGCAAATCCTAAATTTATCAAAGTATCTTTGATAGTGTCTCTATGATCACCTTGCAAGAAGATGTAACCCTCTTTTGCAGTTCCTCCGCAAGCATATTTATTTTTGAGTTCTTTTGCAACAGTTTCTAAATTATTTAGTTTAGGATCCAACCCCTCTATCATGGTTCCTTTTTTCTTAAATCTCCTAGTTTCTAATCGAATAATAATTTTAGTGCTATCTTTGGCAAGTTCACCACAAGCACACAAATCTTCTGGAAGACCACAAGTATTACAAATTACTGCCATACGTTCGAAGTAAATTCAATTACTCATACTATTAAGCCTTGTTTGCATATCAACAATAAATCAAAAATAAACGGATTTTTTAGATAGAAAATTAAATAAAAATAATGGAAAAAGAACTTACAAAAAAGGCTGCGAAAATGCTACTAAATGGAGCCACACTACTTAGTGAGCCTTGCCCATATTGTACAGGCGTCAGGGTGATGAAAGAAGGACATGCATTATGCATTAGTTGTGGTCGTGAACCTGAAAAAAAAGACATTCGAGTTGAAAAATCATTAGACAGTACAACCCCACCGTTAAAGAAAGCATTGCAAAAAAAGATGGAAACACTCTCAAAAGAGTTAGAGAATGAAAACGATCATCAAAAACAGCAAAATATACTAAAAACGATCAATTCGTTATTAGAAACAATAGAAAAAATTAAAGATAAACAATAAAGTTTTTATGTTAAAATTTGAGACGACGTACTGTAATGGCAGATAAAAAATCAGCACCACTTCCAGCATCAAGTGGAGGTCTCATGAGATTCTTTGAGGATGAGACAAAAGGATTCAAAATAGATCCAAAAATTGTAGTATCAATTCCTATTAGCTTAATTGTAGTTTCATGGGTAATCGATGCATTTTTAGCTCCGTGAAAAAATAATGGAAAAAGATTCAGACGATGTTTCAAAGATACACAATAGATTTTCCCTTACTTTAGTAAATCCATCATCAAAATACTTTTCATTAGTTGTATCAATGATAGTATCTGCGGTAACTGTTCTTGCAATATATTTCGGTTATTTGGGCAATTTGGGATTTGAGCAGAATTGGTACAGGCTACCAATAGTTTTAGGAGTTCTAGCTTTAACGCAATTATTAGACACACGATTTGCAAAGAAAAAAGAATATTCAAAATCACTACATTCGTCTCTTTTCGGAAACATGTTGTGGACAGTTACACTATTGATGGGAATTCTTTCAAGTGTTGTTTTATCAAAGGACATAGAACCATTTTTCATAACTTTTGGATTGCTACTTTTTGCTAGTTTCAGAATAGGTATTTACACTACAACTCTAGGTGCAAGTCTCAAAAAAGCTTGGGCAATTTGCATTATTCAACCAATAGCAATGTATCTAGCATTAATTCCACAAGATCTTTGGATTTCAATACTTAGTGAACCAATTGGATTAGGTTATGGAATATCTTTTTTGATAATTGCAAGCGTATGGTCATTTGTCACAGACAGGGCAGGAAGACCAGGGATGGAAAGCACACATAAAACTATTCAAGCATATCTTGCATCCCAAGGAAACGATTTTGAAGATGCTGAGAGATTAATGGAACAGCGTTCAAATGAAACCAATGTATCGACATCGCAGATTAAATTTTCAACACAAAATGGAGAAAACGAATTCAGAATGGTATTGCCAGAGATACATCCAGGGCCATATCACCCAGTGGGCGGAAGTAATATCCCCTACTTAATTTACAAAAATTTATCATCATCTGCGATGGTAATGCATAGTATTTCAGATCATGCATTAAATCTTCCATCAAGAAATGAAGTTGAAAAGTATTTAAAAAATTTAGAAAATAGCAAAATCAAAGAAGATGGAATGCAATGTACCGAACCAGTAACAGTTCAAATAAACAAAGCCAGAGTTACAGGCTTGCTTTTTGGAAATAACCCGTTATTGCTTTTATCGTTATCCCCACATGGCATGGAAGACATACCAAGCTACATGAAAACAGAAATTGTGCAGTATGCAGATAATCGAAATTATTCCAAAACAATGATAGTGGATTGTCACAATGCAATGGGTGAGGAAATTTCAAAAGAAGATGGTGAAGACATGCTAAACGCTGCAAAATCATGTCTAGATACTCTAATTACAAAGGACAGATTCCCAATAGAATTCGGTTATGCCAACACTGACGAAATGGATGTATGGACAGAAGATTTAGGAATGGGAGGATTGGGGATTGTATGTCTCAAAATTAATGAGAAAAAATATTTTTTAGGATGGGCAGATGCCAACAATATGGAAAATGGGGTAAGAGAGAAAATCATCGACATATTTACCAAAAGGGATTATCAATTACTTGAAATTTGTACATCAGATACACATTATGCACCAGTTAAAGCCAGAAATAGGAATGGGTATTATCAGCTAGGATTAATTACAAGTGCAGAAAAACTTTCAAAATGGTTTTTTAAAATTGCAAAAAATGCAGAGGAAAACATTACAACAGCAAAATTTGAAATTTTAGAAAATGAAACTAATGTAAAAGTTATGGGCCAGGGTATATACGAAGATTATTCTAAAGCATTAGATAATTCATTAAAAATTACTAAAGGGTTTGTAATTGGTTGTGTGATACTTTTCATAACTAGCCTTTTCCTATAGTTTTCATCTGATCAATATTACCATAGAATTCATCAATAAATGATGCAAACTGGAAAATAGGAACTATGGGCACATTTTCAATGAAATTAATCTTATCTTGATATAATGTCACCATTACAGGCACAGCAATAGCACCAGGTGTTTTTGCAACATATTTTTTTGTCCTTTCAACTTGTTTTTTGACAGCAGTAGATAATGCAGAAGTACTGTAACGCTTCCAATGTTTACAATCAATCAAGATTGCAATACCAAGTCTAATACCGACAACATCAATTTCCATCCTAGGTTTTGTCAGCATCATATTTTTCATTACTGCAAAATTTTTTGATGATAATATTTCAGCAGTTAATCCTTCAAAATCCCTCCAATTAAGTGCAATTGAAAGTTCATCTATAGGGAAACCTTTTACAAGTAAAGCCATGGCGATTTTTAATTTGTCCCCATCTTCAAAATAATATGAATTATCTTGTTTTGTTCCAATATCATTTTTGACAAATTCCTCTAAAATTATCTTAGATTCATTTGAGTTCATTTTCGTGACAGCCGAAAAATCCTGAACAGATATACCTCCTGGAATAATTCCCTGTAATCCAATTATCATTTTAGGGTAAATTTTCAATTGCAATTTTTAATTCATGTTAGAAATATAGGTTTTAGCAACAATCCACATCAGTGGATACGACATAGATTTTATTACATGATTCTGAAGTGAGGACATGCAAAAATTGCTAGTAATCATCATACTAGTTATTTCAATTGTGCCCATAATACATAATGAATCATTTGCAGAAAAAAATACATTTTTTGATTCAGTTAAATTCATCCAGTATCTAGATGAAAATACTGCATTAGAAGAAGTGCAAAATGGAAATCTTGACACGTATTATTATACAATTTCGCCAGACAGATTAGAAAATCATCAAGACAGGAAAGGATTACAGGTATTTGATTCTACAGGAGGTTCATACAGTATTTTAATAAATCCTGCAGAATCAGATGAATACAACCCATTTTCAAATAAAGACATCAGATTTGCACTGAATTACTTAGTAGATAGAAAACTAATAGTAAATGAATTGATGGGAGGATACGGCTCCCCAATCATTTCATACTATGGTCCATCAGATCCAGAGTATCTTACAGTAATCGAACAACTAGAGACATTTAATTTTGAATACAATCCAACATTAGCAAATGAAGTTATTTCAAGAGCATTAAGTGAGGAAGGAGCAGAGAAAAATGAAAACAAATGGCAAATGAATGGAAAACCAATCGAAGTCATAATTTTTATCAGAAGTGATGATCCTGTCAGAAAGTCCATTGGAGAAATTTTAGCAGTAGAACTTGAAAAAGTAGGGTTTGTGGTTAAAAAAGATTTTGGAGATTTGAACAAAGCATTTGTGGTAGTTTATGGTTCAAATCCTTCAGATGTAAAATGGAGTTTATACACCGAAGGATGGGGTCGTTCAGCATTTGTGAGGTATGATTCAGTAGGATTAGGACAAATGTATTCTCCATGGTTTTCAAATATGCCAGGATTCAATGATCCTTCTTACTGGAATTATGATAATGAGAAACTAGACATACTTACTCAGAAAATATACACGGGGGATTTCAACACATCAGAACAGAGAGCAGGGTTAATTCAAGAAGCAGTGGTAGAAGGGATTAACGAGTCAGTTAGAATTTTTTTGGCGAGTAAAATCGATCAGTATGTTGTAAATAAAAAAATTAGCGGGATAGTCAATGACTTTGGAGCAGGAGTTCCAAGTAGATTTACACCGATCAATGCTAAAAGCAATCATGAAGAATTTACAATCGGAGTAAAACAGATCTATCAAGGAGCATGGAATCCGGTCATGGGATTAACGGATAGCTATAGTAGACATATTTGGGGAATAATTTCAGATCCGGCAACATTCAAACATCCATTTACTGGAGAAACATTTCCAGTTAGGGCAACTTGGGAAGTTGAGACTGCCGAATCAAATAAAAAAATAGACATCCCTCAAGAAGCAAAAATATGGAATCCAACATTACAAAAATGGGATAACGTTGATGAAAATGCACTTGCAACAAGCAAGGTGACATTTAATTTCGAATTTAGTAATTGGCACAATGGAGAGAAAATGAACATGGATGATATTTTACATTCACTTTATTTTACAATTGAGTGGGGAACACAAGTTGATGAAAATGATAAGACATTTGACACTGAATATACTCCAAGAGCTGCTCAAAGTATACAAACAATTGTGGGGGTAAACCCAATTGATGAAAATACTGTTGAAGTTTATGTGGATTATTGGCACTTTGATGAAGGCGAGATTGCAGATTGGGCAGTGATATGGAATGTAGTACCTTGGGAAATTACAGCTGCAATGGAAAAAGCAGTAATAGATGGAAAAGTATCGTTTTCAAGATCAGGAGCTACAAGTAAAAATGTAAACTGGCTATCATTAATCATTCCAAATGATGCAAATATCATTAAGAATTATCTGCAAGAATTCAAAGAAGCAAAACACACCCCACAGCCATTAAAAGAAAATAATCAGAATTCAGAATATTATCAAAAAAGATACAATTCATCAATCAAATGGATTGAAACCTACAATCATGCAGTGATAAGCAATGGCCCATTCTATTTAGAGGCATATTCACCAGAATCAAGAACAATTAAAGTAAGTGCATTTGACGATAATTCATATCCATTCAAGAAAGGAAAATGGACAGGATTTGAAAAAGCAGAATTTCCATCAATTAAAAAAATAGACATGAAGAAAATTATACAGCAAGGAGATGAATTAGTAATAAAAATTGAAACTGAAAATTCAGATTCCATATTATATTTTTTAACAAATAATCAAGGAGATAAAATAGCATCAGAAAAAATCAAATTAAGAGAAAAGAATACCACAATCAACATAACTTCAAACAATACAAAAGAATTGGGGATAGGAGCAAATAGTATCAAAATATTTGCAGTTTCAAATTCAGTGTTAAAACCAGATTTTATTAAATCAAATTTTATTGTAACAGATAACAAAGTAGAATTACCAGTAAACACATTTGAAAATATTCAATTTTCTAAAAACGACTCAGAGTATTGGATTTGGTTCATACCTGTAATAGTGATTGCAGGAATTATGATATATTTAAAGAAGAAAAACTAGATCAAACCATAGTCTTTTAGAATTAATTCTATTTGTTCTTCACTCTCAAGTTTTGAATATTCCTCCAATAGATTTTGATTAAGGTCATAGAACGTATGGCCCCATTTGAATTTGTCAAGTAATTCCAGAGATTGTTCTCTAGAGCCTAAAATGAATAATGAAGCAGCCAATGCTTCAGCAGTAGTTAATTTATTTAATTTCGAATAATTCACAGGATTACCAGCGAGTAAAGGAGGAAGTTTTCTTTTGATACCTGTAAAATTTTTAGAAAAGGCTTGATCTGCAAGATTCCAAGAGCAATCAATTCCAACTATAGTATTAATTATTGATTTGTCTTTGGGAAGCAAAGTTTTTTCAGCAAATGGATCCAACACCATTCCTTTAGCACTGATTTTTTTAATACTGTGGGCAAGACCGAATTTCACCATTTTTGCAGCTGTGCATTTTTTAGGATCATCTTGGTAAAACATTAAAACTTGTAATTTCACTTCAACCAAGAATAATATTTAGAGTATTTTGAATTTACTCTAAAATTTTGTAGGTTACTTTGTAGTAAAATCGTGAAACTTGATCATCCTTGATAACTTCAACATTCCAATTTGCATCAGGCAAAAAAGCAGTTGATGATTCAGGTAAAATACTGAATTTTTCTAGGCGCACATCAGGACCACTGTATCGTACATTAAGACTAATTCCATCAACTTCAACAACATCATAGATTTGACCTTGTTTTCTAGTGGATTCTTGAACTAGACAATTATCATCAAGGCCAATAACACATGTGCCTGCAGCTGTAGAAACTTTAAGATTGACATTTGATTCATCACCTCTTAAAGGAGTAATCAAGGAGCCAGTAAGAACTCGGGGGGCAAAATTTCCATCAGCAATGATTTTTTCTTCAGTGAAGATTGAAATCATTTTCTCAGCAATTCTATTTTCTTTATCAATCACAATATTTAATTTTGGAGTTAGAGGTTTTTCGATAACAGCGAATTCAACAGATTTAGCCTCAAAATCAGCATCAACTGTTATTTCGTATAAACCAATTGAAGACAAATCATCCGGAATTACAAATTGATGAGTAAAGGAGCCAGAAGAACTTGGTCGAATTGAAGTAAGGGGGCCAGCATGCACTCCACAAAAGAATGAGCCACAAGTGATCTCAGAATCTGTTTTTTGAATAATACTTACATCAAATTTTTCAAGATAGATTATCTTGTTTGGTTTTCCACTAACTACCACTACATCGCCGGGATAATATTCAGATTTATCAGTAGACACTAAAAGAGATAGTTCCTCATCAAGACCAAAGATGAAGTCATTGGCAACACTGAATTCCTTAACATCAGAAATATTTGCATATGATACTTTTACGGTATAGGGACCTTCACTGAATATTGTAGGTGGCAAATCAAAAAAACTTGAAAAAGATCCACCTTGAGTTGGATAAACACTAGATTCATGAATTTGTTTGAATGGGAAAGTACCATCAACTATTTTGATAGTGACCCTCTCTGGAATCACAAGACCTTCATCACCTTGTTCACGTTGAATAACATTTCCAACAACTTTTAATTTTTCACCAGCTTTGTACAGAGACTTTTCTGTAGAGACAAAGAGCGGAGTGGCAAATAAAGAATCATTTTCAGGATCTGCTGAAACCTTAAAGAAAAGATTTACACTTTCTGATGCAATAGCAACTCTAATTTTATACACTCCAAAATTAGATTTTAGTATATCTCTTCCTTCATCTATTTTGACATTTTGTGTTCTTTCTGATATAGGAGTAACCCAGGACCATGAGAAACGTTGGTTTTCAACAGAAGCACCAGAATTATTTATGGTTCCATCAGGTTTTGTGATTGAAATATCAACGGAATTGTCACCAGTTGGCGGAAGTATACCATTAAGATAGACAGTTTCACCCAAACCGTATACCTCCTTGTCAAGAGAAATAACAGGCCCATCATTCAAATCAAGAGAATCCATAATTGTGAAAGTTTCAGTCGAAGTGTGACCAGAATATTGTGATTTTACAACATAATTACCTACAGTGAAAATAGATTTAGTGGCGTCAACTTCTATCGAATATCTTCCAGAAGTTTCAGGAACGGCTAAAAAATCATATCCAACTACTTGATTATCATCAATAGATGAACCTGTCAATTTTTTAATTTCTAAAGGAGACCCATCTTCATGAGAAATAGTAATGCGAACCCCCAAGGATGCATCATAACTTGAATTTACATATGGATCTTTTACAAACCCACTTATCGTCATAGCATCACCAAACTCATAGGCTTCCATATCAGTCTCAACTGTCAAGGGTTCATCAGATACAACAAAAGTTTCAGGATCATCTACGGCGTGGATAACAAGGGTTGCAGAACCGATATCTTTTGAAACATTAATTTTATAATCACCCAGTCTATTTGGATGATCTGGAATTGTAAAACTGTAAGTGAAAAATCCATCACCCATGATTTGTACCCCATCCTGAATTTTAAATCCAGCATCGCTTCCATAGGAAGAACTACCAATAGCAAATTGTTTTGTTTGTACTACTTCCAAATCCAGAGTACTAACCCAAACTTGATTTAACCTTCCAGTAATTTCGACTTGATCACCCAAAGCATAAGCTACTTGATCAGTCCAAAGTGAAATGGATACATCTTCTTTCATGTCTTCTACTACTTCAAAACTAGTGGATGTTGTTTTATCAGAATACTCAGCAATTATATCATAAGTTCCAAACTCAGGATCAACAGTACTGATAAAAATACTGGTTAAAAATTCACCATCGGTAGGAAAGAGATTTCCATTTGCAATCAATTCGCCTTCAGAATCAGTAACAGTAAATTTCATTCCCTCAAATGGAATTATTTCAGATGCAAACCCAATGATAGAAACCGTTTGGCCTGGAATATATCGAAGCTTATCAGTAGTGATATCGAGTTCTTCATCTTGCATTATTTCTTGTTCAAAAATTTCATACCCTACTGAGAAACTAGTGTTAGCAGTTGCACCTGCATAACTAACAGACACATCATAAGTTCCTTCATTAATTCCCAGTACTTGATGCAAGCCAAGTGTAGTGCCATACTGAAGATCATAGTTAGGATACATAGTTATTGTTTTATCAAAATTAGGTCCAGTGATATCTATTACAATTTGTTCAGGTTGAAAAAATGGTTTTACAATATAGACTTCTTCAGAAACACTACCAGTAATAGATACTGTATCTCCAAATAAATAAGAGGATTTTTCTGAGGAAACAGTCACATCGACATTTTCATAATCTCGTGTTTCAATTAATTGTCCATTGGATGAGCCCGTTGTTGATGTTGCAAACTTCCAATCATTTGGACTATCAAAGTCATAACCATCATAGATTCTTTGCCAGGAAGTAAAATCATTTTGAAGGTCAGAAAATACAGGAGTTTTATCAATGATGATTTCATTTTCATCTCTGAGTTCCACAGATTCATTTGCATCAGTAAACCAAACATTTTGATAAGAATATGTTAAAAATTGTCCAGACTCAATAACAGTACCAGATGGAATTGTCATTGTTTTTTTAAGAACAGTTGTGGATGCAATTTCCCAACCACCAATATCAATGTCAGAATCAGTGGGATTGTAAAGCTCAATCCATTCAGAAATAGATGCAAAATCATTACCAGGAGGATTGATATCAACTTCATTAATAACAACAGTTTCAGATGTCTGAGCATATACAGGTGCTAAAATTCCTACAAAAAAGAGTATAGAAAATAATAAAGGCAGATTAAGATTCATTTTGTTTCCCAGTTTCATTGATTAACGGATTCATTTTAGAATAAGATTGAGGAAAAGTTGAGCTTGTTGTTAAAGTCAGATATCTTAAAATCATTAAAAATTAGCTCGTTTTTTCAGTATTAAGGCATACGTAGAAATTATTCTTGAGTGTAGTCACATTTCGGGCATTTTTTATCAAGGACCTTTGAGCCACATTCCATACAGATTCCTTCTCCAATCTCATTTTCAATAGATTGTGTTCTTTTTTTCACGTATAGTTTGATTCCAAAATACATGATTATTACGATAATCATCGCCAGAGCAAGGCCAGTAAAAGGAGTCAACCCAACCATAAAAAGCAGAAGTCCTACAATCAAAATCACATCTCGCTTATCAAATTTCAATGAAATCACACATCAAAGAATTTGAAGAATTCATAAAAACATGCCGGAGCTCAGATCCAATTAGTTTACCTCATTTTAAAATCATTACTCTAACTCTTCTTCATTGCTCGGCGATTACATTGTAATCCAATTTGATAATAAGATAATGATATGGTGGGATCGGCGAAATTTGAATTCGCGACCTCTGCGTCCCAAACGCAGAATCATACCAAGCTAGACCACGATCCCAGTAAATCCATAAAATCGCCCAATTTAAGCTTCACAGATATCAAATTAAGCAAACTTTCAAGCTGAATTGGCATCATTTTTGATATTTTGAATGAGCAACACATTCAACGTCATCGATTGGCCAAATCATTTCCAAATTTTGTCAAATTTAGAAAAATTAGATTTAATTCTACTCAAAACAAATAATTTTTCTTAATGACCAGTATCGGGTATTTTTGGCCTTTGATGTTTTGATACTAAGCTTTTGATCTCTGGATTTTCATTCAGGTCTTGTTCGATCACATCTGCAAATCTCTTTGGTAACCACTTTTTTTCACATTCAATTAATGCAGCATTTCTATCAATCTCTGCAAACTTGTCTCTCAAATCTCCATAATGTTTTTCCAATCTCCTTTCAATTGGAATAAACTGTTTATTTTTTCTTAGAAGAACCAATAATTCTTCAGCTTTCTCATTCATCCATCTCATAATTTCTTGAGCATCCATTGTTTTGGGTGTAAAGTAAAATTCGTATAATTTTGACAATGGAATTGATTCATCCTCTTTCTTTTTTGATTTGCAATCAATACAAATTGATTGTAAATATTCAGATTCTTCCTTAAAATGCAATACAAACCATACATACATTTCATCTTTGTTTTTAAAATATTGATGCTCAAGATATTCCTGACCGTTGATAAAATCCACATCCAATCTTTCAATGTCGTTTTGGTTACAAACCTTACACTGATTTCCCAATCTCGCAACAAGAGATTTTTTCCAGTTCATGAAAATCTAGATTTGGCCCATTTAATTAAGATAGTTAGATTTTACAGATCCACAACAATCCTGTTTTTTTACCAATTAAATTTTACATGATGTTGTTATATTTTTGAAGAATGGATTGCCATTTGAATTACATTTTAATTTCATAATCATGATTCTAATCTATGAATGAATTTGAACATTCAGATCAGCATAGACAATGTAATTTAAAACAATTCCGTTTAAGTCTCATTATTTCCTTCAGATATTGAAAGCAATTTTTCAAGAAGAAAGTTTTGAACCGCCATTTCCATTTTGTTTGTAGAGCGTGCAATGAGATTCTGACTTTGGACAATTTCTTTTTCTAATCTTTCTCTCATATCTTGATCTGCCAAAATTTGATTTTTTAATGAAATTGCCTGTTTTTGATTACTAGTGTAGATTTGAATCCAATAATAGCCTGTTTGACTATCATCAATTTCTATTTCTGTAATTTTCATATGATAATTATCCGATATGTGCATTTATGGTTTTGAAAACCAAATAGATAATCATCGATGATTATCATACACCAAACGATAATCCAATCAAAACTCTAACTATTGTAGTGACTTAGTATCGAAATGGTGCGCTGTGATGATCACTAGATATCACATCTAATCTTCCATCTCGCTCATTTGTCTTCTAAGTTTTTCTTCATTTCTCTGCCAAACTTCTATTATTTTATCGTTGAATTTGATCTCTTCTCGGATCTTGGTGGTGTTATCATTATTAGTGGCACCCTTTAATTTTTGTTTTAATTGATTTTTCATATGTTGATGAAACTGTATTTTCGATAGAATTTCATTTAATTTTTTCTCTTGAAATTGTCTTACTCTTTTTTTAATAAAGTCCAAGGGTATTCCAAGATACACACAAACTTACCTAAAAATAATTTTTAAGCGGAATTTTCGATAAATTCTAAGATAATTACAAAATCAAGAAATCAAAGTATTCACAATTGTCCCCAGATAATAGTAAAAAAATGGAACGTATATGATCAAAATAAGATTAAGGTGGCATCAGGCAATGCCATCCCCTTAATTTTAAAAAATCGTGGCAACAGATCTGCCTACATCAGAAGCAAAATTAATTCTTCAGATAATCATTTTAAAGGCAATTAAAGGATCAAAAATGTGGAAAACGAAGAGTACATCAAAGCAGGAAAAATTGCTGCAGAAGTAAGAGAAAGGGTCAGAGTGAAAGATTGGACAGGGAAATCAGTTTACAATATTTGTGAAGAAGTGGAAGGAGAAATCAAAAAGAGAGGGGCAAAATGTGCATTTCCAGTAAATGCCAGCATTAATGAAATAGCAGCTCATTACACTGCCGAACCAAACGATCCAATTACAATCAAAGATACAGATTTGGTAAAAATTGATCTTGGTGCACAGATAAACGGATACATTGCAGATACCGCAGTTACAGTTTGTTATGATGCTCAATTTGACGGACTAGTTCAAGCGGCAGAAGAAGCACTAGCAAATGCAATGTCAATGATAAAGACAGGAGTAAAAGCAAGCGATATTGGACGAACCATTGAAACCACAATTAAAAAGATGGGATTCAAACCCATTGCGAATCTTAGTGGGCATTCACTGGATCAATATACAATACATGCTGGGAAATCCATTCCAAATATTTGGTCAATTGGAGGATTTTCACTTTCAGAAAATTCAGCTTATGCGTGTGAACCATTTGTGACAACGGAGAAAGGAGGAGGATTTGTGAGAAATGGAAAAATAAAAAATATTTTTGCTTTGAATTCACGAAAGAAAACAAAAAATGACGAAGCGGATAGATTACTTGACTTTGTTTGGGAGAATTTCAACATGTTACCTTTTGCATTAAGATGGATTACAAAGGAATGGGAAGAAGAAAAAGCCAGAGAATTACTAGATATTTTAATTAAGAAAAAAGCAGTTCAAGCATATCCAGTTCTCATGGAAATAAACGAGCAACCGGTGGCGCAGGCAGAACACACATTCATTCCAAATGAAGAAGGTGTTACAGTTACAACCAGAGTTCAATAAAGTACAAAAAGCAGTGAAAGATTTTGAGTGGAGAGATAAGACATTGTCCAAAATGTGGAGGACTGATGTTTAAAGAACAAGATGAAGAGACATCATGGTATTGTCCTTCTTGCAATGTAAAATATAGAACAAAATAATCTAAAGACTATTGTTCAAAAGATTCGCCAAAGATTTTTTCAATTCTAGTTTGACTACCGCATGAACTGCATTTTGATAATTCTGCAAATAACACATCACCATCCCTAAATTCTCGTTTTGTCAACATTTCACATTTTATACATTGTTTAACTGTGTATGCAACGATAACTTTTTTCTTAGAAAATATCATTGTGGCACGCCTGCAGTATTCCCCACACCAATAATTGCAACAGATTGACCTTGTTTGGTATTTTCAAGAATCATGTCATAAACTTGTAAACGAACATCGTCGGCTTTATCAGCAATTTCCTTTGTCATCAAAGTAATAGCCTCCTTCACTGACTGTTTGACTACAATTGAAAATATAGGAATGGCATTACTTGTTGCAATTGCTTCAATTTGAAATTTTTCAGTGCCAATACCGCCAATGGCCACTCCAAATCCTCGTGCAATGGACGCAGAATCTTCACCCTCCAATTTCAATGCAGCGTCAATCATAATTATTGCGTCCAATTTATTATTGGATACAATTGTTTCCAGAGCATCTGCAGGCCTTCCAACTGTAGAACCAGGCCCCTCAGCTTTTAAAAGAAATAATGTCCTATCCTCAAAGTCAGTTTTTGCAAGAGTAGTTTGAAATGCAACTGTTTCCTTTTCAATATTTAACATCATTTTTCCAACAACCATTGGACCAATTCCGTCACCTACGGGTTGTCCTGTTTTAAATGCAGGAATTGCATCTTTCATTGCTTCGGCTTGTTCCATTATGAAAGGAAGGATCATCTGCAAAGGTAAAATCAAAGGATAATTATTTTGTTTTTTCGCGGTCAAAAACATATGATTGATTATTTTGTAAATCATTTGGAGGGATGAAGCAATTTCAAGCAAAGTCTGAACTTTTGTTAATTCAAAATCAGTCATTTCAGGAGAAAGGGATTTGACATGTGCTCTAGTATAATCTTCTCTTGATCTGACAATATGACGAACCTTCTCAACAATTCCATTAGGATCCATTTCAACAGGCATTATTGTAAAATAATCCAAAAATCTATCAATTTTTTTTACAGGATCATCTTTTGCATTCAAATTATGTTTGAGATAATTAATCAATTCAGTTCTAGATTCGTCTCTAAACCCACCTAGTTTTTTAATACCTTTTTTGAGTTGTGAAGAAGTAACAAGTAATTGAATATGTTGTCCATAAAATACAAAAAGAATGATTGGAAGAATCCACACAAGCATCATCAGTGGATTCGAGTCATCACCCATTGAAAACAACTGATCAAAATCAAAGTTTGTAAAATTCACTAAAATCAACATTTGTCAGAACCAAATTAAAGCATTCGTTCTAAGATCAATGAACAAATTACATGTCAAAATTTGAAAAATGTATTTTAGATAATGAATCGATGACGAGTGCTTTTATTGTAGCTAAAGTACCAATTCTGTGTTTTAATTAATTCAAAGCTAGTCACAGTATGCAGAATTGACCCGGATCGAACTAATTTTCAATAAGCAGTTTCAAATTGTGTTTTGATTCAATGATGATTCCATGAAAGGATCATGTCAGAAATGCAACAGCAATGAAACAGAGACATTTCCAACTGAAGTGTTATTAAATGAAATAGAAGTCACGATCGTTCCTTTATGCGATAAATGCAGGAGATTCTGGTACTCATGATAGGATTATGCCAGAAATGCTATTCCTCAGGAGTCGAAGTGATACTGACTGAAATCAGTAAAAACGAGATCGGAATATCAGAGATTCCTCTTTGTGATAAATGCAGGGACTAGATCAGGTTTTCCAACTGCATCGTAATTGCGATTCTCAAGGCATCGTTTCCGTGTTCAGATATCCCATGTTTTATGAATTCTGGAATTATGATAATCTTTCCTTCCTTTGGCTCCATTATATCGCAGTCATCAAAGTCTGGAAAGTAAATGTGGCCACAGTTCATCGGCACCTGCAGATAATACACCGCATGTGGCTTGTCGTGATCATGGACTGCAAATTGCCCACCATTATCGGCATAGTGAATGTGCACGTAACTTATTCTAGCATGAGATATGGCTAGTTTATCAAAAATTGGCTGAAATACATCTTGCATTTCTTTGTTGTCAAGCATCACATATCCCACGTCTGTACCGTCACCTTTTGAACGGACAGTTTCTCCATCAGATATTTTCTTGTAAATAAAATCCACAAATTTTTGTTTTTCAGGAATCTGGTGAACTGTTGTTAAGAATAGTTCAGGTTTGTAAAGTTCCTTTCCATCATATTTCATCTCGTTCTACTCCAACAATTTTTGTAACAACAACACCAGTTGCAGACCCACTGATTCTTTCAATGTTTAGATATTCTCCTGCCTTTAGGATGAATGGCGGGCTAACAAAATTGCCACCACTGGATGCAGTAGATGTTGTTCCCAGGACATCTCTTGCACCTGTTTTCGAATCCTTTGTGGGTCCAGCCCAAATTTTAAAATTCACAGATGCAAACTGCCCACCGCCGCTTCTTTGAGCTTCAAAATAGCACAGTATCTCTTTTCCAGTTGCTGGCTTGTAATTTATCTCTGTTTCAGAAAATGGACTATAGTATTTTTGAGATATAGTGGTCGTTGTAAGCACGATAGCTCCATTGAAATGTCGTTCCCGTACTTCGTCCTTGTCAGTGACACGAAGTATCATGCCACCCACATTTAGAAAATATTCTCCAGCCAAGAAATCACCGAAGATCTCGTTGAACCACCAAGAAGCTAGCGTGCTCATTTGTCATTTCTTACCTTTCTTCATAATTTTCACTCGCTGTTTCTTAGGGACTTTTTCTAGTGCTGTTTTGAGCTGTTGTTGTAATGAGATAATCTGATTAACGTAAGGTGCGATGATTGCCACATATTCATTTGATGCTTGTGTTCCCTTTTGTATTGCGTATTGTGTCTTGTTTGATTCGATAAATTGTTCCAAAGTTTGATCCGACAATGAATGATTTTTTGAAAATTTGGTATTAGAGAAGTGTTTTGCATTGCGTAATCTTGTATAGGATTATGAATTAGTTCTCTTTTCCTTTCTTTGAAATAAATTCTTGATCGCCTACAATAGATGTACTTAAAAGAATGAATGGAATTGAATTGTTGAATGGTTCTCCAAAAATGCATTCACTGTAATAGTGAGTTTGAAGACATATTCAACAAAAGAGTATGTTCAACAAAATGCGCAGTTGAAGCTTTACATAACAGTATCTTCAACTGATTACTATTTTTTTATAATCC
The DNA here is from genome assembly GCA_029861085.1 of Candidatus Nitrosopumilus sp. The sequence goes on from JAOUAE010000009.1 coordinate 21,001, forward strand.
TATCTAAGATGAAGAATAATCTTGTATAGGATTATGGAAATAGAGTATGAAAAAATTTTGGAAGATATTTAGAACTATTCTTTAATACATCTTGAATAACAATAAAAGAGTAAATAAAATGTCCATTTTATCAAGCCGTAAATTAGCTAAAATAGAAAAAAAATGCAATCAAATATTAAAAAATGATAACATCAAATTTGTTGGAGTTATAAACAGTTTAGGAAATCTAATTGCTGGCGGTTTTAAAAAAGATACAACCATGATTGGTACTGAGAATCTGCAAAAAATGATGTACATGCAATTGAAGTTGGATCTAGATATGAGAAAAGATTATGATGAATTATACGGGCCAGTAAGTTATGTACTTTCA
>JAOUAE010000203.1 GCA_029861085.1 Candidatus Nitrosopumilus sp.
GGAACGAAACATGTATCATTTGTTAACCTCTTAAATTAACGAAATCACTATTTCCAAAATTTGCAGAAAGTTTTCTCTCATCAATCCATGCACAATCTGTACATTTTATGGCATCACGCATTGGAATAACTTTGCCTCCACATTTCCTACATTTAGTGAATAAAATTCCTAAATTAGGTTCGCTAATACTTGCATGAATCGTACCATTAAGATGACTAATAATTTTTAATGTAACTATGTCGTTAACTAATGCCACATTTCTTATTCTTAAATTCCGTGTTCCACATACACATTCAACTTTGGATGTGGTGGGTTTTCCATTAATGTAGTCAATTGAAACTGCAATCATAGATGACATCACTGCTGCAACTGTTCCAATTATGACGTCTCCTACTTGTGGTATCGATAGAAGTTTTGGATGCTTTATGTTGGCAGTCCTTGATTCTTTATCGATGTCTTTTTCTCCAACTGTTGCCGCTCGAACCATGTCCCCATCATCAAAAGCGTTATGTCCTGCCTCATATTCTTCAATAGATGCTATTTTGTCACCTGGAAATATTGCATTTTCAGACATGATGAGAATTTTGTTTTTATGATTATAATTGTTTGTGGTCTGAAAGACGATCTTGGTAAATCATATATCTTCAAAAATTAGAAATAAATCATGAAGGCTCTGGTTTATGACGAATATACCCTTGATGATGATTTTTCTAAAATTTTAAAGATTAAAGAAATTCCAACTCCTGAACCAAAATCTGATGAAGTTATTTTCAAAGTAAAAGCAGCAGCCCTTAATTATGATGATATTTGGGGCATGAGAGGTAAACCTTTGGCAATTCCATTGCCTCATATTTCTGGAACTGATGCTGCAGGTGAGGTTACTGCAATTGGCAGCGATGTTAAAAATATCAAAGTTGGAGACAGGGTTGTTTCGCATGGAAATATGTCTTGCAGAGTATGTAAGGCCTGTACTGATGGCAGAGAATTTGATTGTAGACGACGAACCATTTGGGGATTTGAAACAGGCCCGCTTTGGGGAGGTTATTGCGAATTTACACATCTTCCAGAAGTCAATGTTGTAAGAATTCCAGAAAATGTCTCTTATGATCAAGCTGCTGCAGCATCAATGACTCTATTAACTTCATGGCACATGCTAATTGGTAGGGCAAAAATCCAACCTGGACAATTAGTTTTGATTATGGGTGGCAGCTCAGGTGTCGGTAATTATGGGATTCAAATAGCAAAACTTTTCGGATGCACTGTAATTGCAACAGCAAGTCCAGACAAGCTAGACAAGTGTTTAGAACTTGGAGCAGACTTTGCAGTGGATCACAGAAAAGAAGATTGGCACAAAGAAGTTAGAGGGATTGCAAAAAAAATTCCAAAATCATTTGGAGATGTTCCTGGTGTCGATGTAATTTTTGAACATATTGGTGGTTCTCATTGGAATAAAGAATTAACATTACTAAATTATGGTGGAACAATCGTTACAACTGGTGCGACCACTGGCTATGATGCCAAGACTGATTTACGCCATATTTTCTTCAAGGGAATCAATATTTTAGGTTCAACTCAAGGAACCCGTGCCGAACTAGAACAAGGTCTCTATTGGATGTCACAAGGTAAAATAAAATCTACAATTGATTCGACATATTCTTTGGAACAAGCTGCAGAGGCTCATACAAAAATGCTCAAAGGCAAAGGGTTATTTGGAAAAATTCTAATCAAACCTGAATCTTGATTGATATGACAGATCCTAAGATTGATTCAATTTTAGATGAAGGGAATAGATTATTTTTACTAGGAAAACTTCAAGACGCAATAATATATTACGACAAAATTCTGAATGAAAATCCCCAACATGTTAGCTCACTTAATAATAAGGGATATGCTCTTAGTAAACTAAAAGATTTTGATTATGCTATGAAGTGTTATGATGACGCTTTGAAAATATTCCCAAACGATCTAGCTGTATTAATTAATAAAATTTCATTGCTTCGCAAACAAGGGAATTTTACTAAAGCATTATCAATTTGTAATGAAATTCTAAATGCTAATCCAAAGTATAACACTGTCCTATATCATAAGGAGCGAATTTTATTTTCTATGGGTAACTTTGATGAATCCATTTTATGTTGTAATGAGATATTGGACGATTATCCTGATAATGGGGATGTTTTATTTGACAAATCACGTAGCTTTGTAATGCTCTCCAAAAATGATGAAGCACTAAATCTACTTGAGCGTGCAATTTCTCATGGAATACAATATAAAATTAAAGCCAAAAAATCAAAATCATTTGAAAAATTACTGGACGATTCTAGATTCCAAA
>JAOUAE010000204.1 GCA_029861085.1 Candidatus Nitrosopumilus sp.
TGTTGATGAACTAAGCAAGCAAGCGCACTTCTATCAGGGAATAGTTGATACATCAGATGTTCCATTTTTGACTGACCAATACAATCCATCTGAAGTTCTGATTAACCCTCTTACCAGCAAAACATACGTACAAGAATTTCAGGATGAAAAAATAGAAAAGAAAGAACATCGAGATGATTCAGTCAATTTAGGATTGGGTGTAGGGCTAACTGTTGTTGCAGGGATCTGGTTGATCTATTTTAAAAAGAGAATATGGAATTCTGAAATATCCTCTTCAACTAATTAGAAGACCAAATGGAATTTTACATTTGTAAAGTACAGTTAATAAATAAATCAAGACTTGACTTTTGATATTCTTGGAAGAAAGCGAAGCCTCTGAAAACAATACAGTTGTTCAGAAACCACACAATGGAAAACTAATACTTGGAATTATTGCGGCAGTTGGCATCGCAGCATTTTTTGGAGGTTATGTATTTGCCACTGAGACTATAGAACCCAAACAGATGATCATACAAGAGTCATCTGAAATTCTTGGAAATACTCAACCGCCGCAAGTAGCAACACAAGGTCCGTCACAACTACCAAAAATCATTTCATCTGATGACGATCCAGTGAGAGGTAACCCAGATGCCAAGTTTACAATTGTGGAATTTTCAGACTTTCAATGTCCTTTTTGTGCAAAATTCCATTCAGAAACGTTGCCACTGTTGATGGAAAATTACATCGATAATGGCAAGGTCAATTTGGTGTTTAGGGATTTTCCAATTGAAAGCATTCATCCAAATGCAGTTCCTGCATCCCATGCTGCAGAATGTGCCGATGATCAAGGAAAGTTCTGGGAGATGCACGACATGATATTTGAGAATCAAAGAAACTGGCAGAATGTGGAGGTTCTTCAATCAGTAGATCTGTTCAAAAAATATGCCATTGAGATAGGAGTTGATGAAGACGAGTTTGACTCTTGTATGTCAAGTGCAAAACACATTGATGAGATTAGAAAAGATCTTCAGGACGGTCAAGATTATGGCGTGACAGGTACGCCGGGATTTTTTGTAGGCAATGAGGATGTAGGATTTACAAAAATAATAGGCGCTCAACCTTTCTCTTCATTTCAAAGAGTGATAGAGGGTTTAGAAGGGTAGATGAGTATTGATAAAACTAAACACTGAAAATATCACTTCTTCAAATGTGTGAATTATGAAATTTTCTTCAAACCCTTCATCATGCATGTCATGTGAATGTGATTCCATAAGATCAATGGTTGCATGAGGGTGGGCTTCTGCAGTAGATGCCATCCCAATGACAAAAACAAAAGCAATCAAGATTCCAAAAAATGTAAAATGTTTCATCGGTTTCTTACTCTTTCAACATCATTTTAACTTTTGAAAATTTTTACTGTTTCACTTGAATAATTTACAAATGTAAAGTCCGGATGTTAAGTATCTTGTAAAAATTTGTAAAATAACAACATGGTAAACGTATGCAAAGGAACCTGTATCAGATTCAAGGCAATCGGATACAAGGGACGACATCGATATGAAGATGGGCAGAAACTTTGTCCAGTATGTGCAGAATTTCTAACGTATGCTGGCATTCGATGTCCTTGCTGCAGTGTAAAATTACGAAGTACACCAAGAGGCAATAAGTCTAGAAAAGAAATTCATGAAAAAAGAAAATGTGTCTGGCATTGAGTCTTAAAAATATTATTTCATTGATTGGTGTATCTGATGACTTGACATAAGTTCCTGCATCTCGGTCATGTGATTCTGCATTAATTTTGTCATTTGTACGTTAAATTCTTCTTCAGTTAATTCTGAAGACAGTAGTTGTTGCATTTCACCCACATGCTTTGACATGGTTTGAATCATTTTTTCTTTTGTTTCAGGATTCTGCAGCATTTGCATCATCATATCATGATTCATCATCTCTTGCATTCCCGAACCCATCATGCCTCCGGTCATGTCATTCATCATCATATCCGTGCCCATCATACCCATCATCTGCTGCATAGCCTCTTGATTTTCTGTCATGTGACCTAGCATCTGTAATCGTATGGTGGGTCTTCAATTATTGTATACATCATTTGCATTGCAAAATCATGATTGTTCCTCATCATAATTCCCATCTCTTCGGCATGCTGAGTATTTTGCATCCATATTTGCATTGCCTCTGGATCTTGCGTGATTGATTCCATCATTTGGTTTCGAATTTCAGGATTTTCTAAAATTTGATTCATCATCTGTTCACTGAATTGAGGATCATTCATCATTGCTTGTTGGTTGCTTAT
>JAOUAE010000205.1 GCA_029861085.1 Candidatus Nitrosopumilus sp.
TGCAATGCTTGGAAAAATTGAAAAACTAGTTACAAACATGTCTGACATTTTATCCACAAAACTAATTCCAACTGATACAAAGAAACTAGAAGAAAAACCTCTGCATAGATTACTGCGAAATATTTTCTTTGTTGGATTTATTTTGATAATAATTGCAGTTATTCAGCCCTATATTGGAGATATTGAATTTCTTCCATTCTTGCCCTTTATTATTTCAGGTATTGGTTTGGCAGTAGCAATATTACTTATTGCAGATTCTGTATTTGTATTTCAAAAATTATCTCATGGGCATATTATGGATAGTTTGATGAAAGATGATGAAGATTATGAACACAACTGAATAAATAAAAAAATGAAATTCTAGGATTTTTTAACCTAGAACAGATGTGATAAAATTAAGAATCCAATCCAAGAAATTATTTATATGATTTATTGCAAAAATTGTATTTGACTTGCAATTTTAAGATTGATTTTACATGTGTATGCAATTTGTACAGGGATCTTTATTTATTCTAGATGATATTTCAATATGTGCAAGCATACATTCTCATAAATTGTAACACAGGAAGTGAAACCAATGTAATTGCAGAACTCAAGGAGTTACCAGAAATTGTTGAAATTAATGGCATATGGGGCAAGTATGATATTTTCATAAAAATCAGAACTTCAGATCCTGATGGCGTAGAACAGATTCTCAAAAGATTGAGAAATCATCCTGATGTTACTGATACATTTACCATGCATGTGTTGTACGGTCAGGGTGGAAGTATAGATCAAGAAGGATCTTAGTAAATTAAACATCCATTAGGTTATGGCAAATAACGATTGGGTCAATTTTATCGGATTTTATGAACAACTCGGTTAGAATATCTAGATATTGTAGAAAAGAAATCCGAAGTCTATGAGAAAGGGTGCAATTGTAGGCATAGTTTTTCTAATTATAATCATTATTGTGGGGATATTATTTGCATATTCTTACACTCATCTTAATGTCAGCCTCAATAATGTAGAATTTCAAAGCATAGACTGGGAAGAGTTGTCCTGGCCTACTTTACTGAAAGCAGGTCTTGACACATTATCTGGTGACTGGTTTGGTGCTGCAATTGATCTCATTCAAGGAATTAATCTAAATTTGATATTGGGTGTGACCAACAATGGCTTTCTTCCAGTGTATATTCCTGATTTAACGTATGATATTCTGATTAATGGTATTATTGTGGGAGGTGGAAATACTGCTCTTGACATAACAATCAATCCAGGGGAAACAAAAGAGATTGTCTCGTTTCAAAATATCCAAAAAAGTAGTTTGGTACCTGCTGTCTATTCTATAGTTAGTACTGAGGGGGTAATTGATCTCAAAGTAAAAGGCACTGCATATTTTAAACTATTAGGATTCAACATACCTGTTCCGTTTGAATCCTCAAAGCAAATATCGATTTATGATGAAGTTAGAAATAAAATAAATGCTGAAATTCAAAAAAATCAACCTCAAAGTAATCTGATCAGTTCCACTGCTGAAAATCCTCTTCAAAGTGTTCTAAAATCAATAACAAATGAATTGTTTGGACCTGATGATCTGGAACTTTCTTTAACCGGTCAAACAATTGTTGATGACACTTACAAAGTAAATCCCAACTCTTATTCGTACGTCCCTTTTACATTACAATGCACCGCAACCGTACAAGGTGGATTTATTGCAAATGCTGCATTAGGTAATGACATTATCGTCTTTATTGTTGATGAAAATAACTTTAAAGAATTTGAAAAAGGAAATAATGCATCCACGTATTATAATAGTAATAAAGTAGAATCGGATAATTTTGATGTAACTCTATCTAACGGAAAATACTATATTATAATGTCAAACGAATATTCTACCTTTTCAACAAAAACTGTTCAGTTACAGGCAGCTGCAAGTTGTTAGAAAAACAATTATCTTGTTCATCTGGTATAAATTGAACCAATTATCAGTTTTTAATTTAAAAATCAAGTAAAAATTATAACACTAGTTTATGATATCTGCTTCCATTCCTATTTCTGATAATGATTCGAATCCAATTACCTCAAACCCTGGTATGCATTCCCTAAAAGAAGTAAGAGAATATGTCGATTATGCAAATCCCTATCCAATAAGCAAACTGTAGAGCATAAAGATTTGTCCTATTTTTGTTAATTTACAGTCCTAGTCATAAGCCATTAGGTTTTTCTCTTCAAGCTCGCTGTGAATCTGATTTACAGAGCGATGTATGTCATCCTCTTGCTTTGCGCCGACGCAGACTAGCTTC
>JAOUAE010000060.1 GCA_029861085.1 Candidatus Nitrosopumilus sp.
AACCGCAATCACATGTACACGTATAATCATTCATTAATTGAGCCCAGAGAGACTCGAGTTTGTATTGCTCTGAATTGAACTGCATTCCAAAAAATCATTCTACCTTAGATGGATCAGTCCGTCCTATAAAGGGGTGTAATGTCTCATGGAGTATCTTTTGTTATTTTTCATGATTTTTTTAAAAAATGGTTTTGAACGTCATTTTAGAATTAATTAAATTTCATTCTTTTGAGTGCAAAACAAATCGCTCTAACTATCTCCCCAGCATGTTATGTAGATGGCATAGATAAGACCACGATTACAATACCCATGTGAAAGTGAAAAAACGGATAAAGTATTGAAAATAAAATTTGTAAAAACTTCATTTTCTAAATAATAAACAAAATTTAATCCAATACGAATTTGATTATATAAAATTGGAAAAAGCTATATTCTAGATATCAGAACTTTACAGGATTTGAACGCAACAACTGCTGGGACTGCAATATACATGCCTAAGTTTAATGCAATTACTGAAATTCCCAATCCAAATACCTCTATTTCTGAACCATTCTCAGCCAGTGTCATAATTGACAAAGAAGAGATCATCGGAGTAATAAAAACTCCAACTGCCTCTTGAAAAATTGGATTTTCTCGTTGTATGTCTGCAATAGTTGGTGAGAATGAATAGTATAATTGGTTAAATCCTGTCATAAATGATGCGCCAGAAGCAGTGCTCATAACAGTGTTGTCTCGGACTTCTCTGAGAAATTGCACTTGCGGTGCTAATTCAGAACCAAATGCGGCAGTTGCAATTAGACAGCCCCCTCCTTTAGGAGATGTAATTTTATCTTCATTTACTGCAAGAGATTCTATTGGTTTAATTCGGTAAATATTATTCTCGCCATAAGATACAAGATACAGAAATCCATCAGGTCCTCTTTCAATGTCGGTAATACATCTAAAACCAGTACCAACTATAATTTCATCCATGGGCTCATTTTCATTAACTAAATTGTCTTGCAAATTAGGATCAGAAAATTCAAACCCGTCCCGATTTTCATTTAGTTCAAATTTGTAAAGATGACCATTGTTACAATCCCCTACAAAAACGGAATTATCATGATTATTAGTTTCCTTAAAGTTTGCAAAGTTTATTGCTACTGGTGCTACAACTTTTTCCCAGCTAAATTCAGGATCACTATACACATAATCTTCATAACCCCTAAGACTTGATATTTCCGATTCTGTGGCAGGTCCCATGATGGATTCCCATCCACTGTTAAATTTATCTGGCATCAAGTTGATTTCATCAAAATCATCATCCCCGTTTTCGGTAGCCCATAGATTCCCGGTAACGGGGTCTACAGCTAACCCAAAGCTGTTTCGTATGCCCATAGCATGGTATGGTCCATCAGGATCTACTTTTAGAATTACACTGGTGTCCATGTAATCAACAGTGTCTGGAGGATGGAGATTCTCAAGTGGTTCATTTTGAAGTGGCCCATATTTTCCAGTATCTCCAACAACCGCATATACTTGATTGTCCAAACCCGTAACCATGGCTCCACCATTATGATAACTATTGGAAGGAAGTTCTTTTAACAAAACAGGATTAATTAATTCATCCCCAGTCCATTCATACTTGTATATTCTATTTCCTAACTGATTTCCATCATCATCAGCCTCTGTAAAATATAAGTAAACTGTGGAATCAACACTAGTTATTCCTAGTAAACCACTCTCTTCAACTGGATCTACATTAATTTCAAGAACCGGATTTTCATGTTTAATCCCATCTCGAATTAGATGAACATAACCATTTTTTTCTAAAAGGAGTATGTCGTCTTTTACAAAAGTCATAGTGGTGTACCCCCAACCAAAAAATTCTTGAGAATATACTTCAAGAATTAAATTGTCATCATACAAAACTGGTTCACCAAATGCATCGGGAACTACATTCATAAAAATAAATCCAACCAACACCATAGAAACAATTACAATTGAATTCATTTCTAACCATACAATTTTAGTGAGTATAATATACATTTCAACATGAACCTGAAAAAATACTCGGGGATCAATTATCATTAGATGAAGTAGTCTTGGAAGATGAATTCTGAATATCAGAATTAGAAAAAAGTGTTTAAGCAAGATGTGTTTTTTTAAATTATGATAAAGATAGTTGCGCTTTTTATTTTACTAGTCTTTGGATCTGTGAACACTGTATTTGCAGAATCTCAGATAAGTTCAACAAGTGGTAACTCCCTTGATGTTAAAATAGAATTAGATGATTCCTACCAATCCGGTAAGGAGACTCGACTAAAAATTGAATTTCTAACTCCAGACACTGAGAAAATCCAAGTTCACATTGACTATACGATAGATATCAGAAACAGTAACAATCTCATATTTGGACCAATCCCATTGACACATACTAGTACTGGCTCTGTCTCCATCCCCGTATTCTTTGAGAAGGGCATAAATGAAATTACCGTGTCTGTTGAAGGAATATTGTTTGTACCAATACCATCAGAGACTGCAACATTTGATATTTCATTTGGTGAATCAACTGCAGAGTCTTCTGACATTCCTGCATGGGTAAAAGGGAATGCAGAGTGGTGGGCAAACGATCTCATCGATGATAAAACATTTGTTTCTGGAATACAATTTTTGATACAAGAAGAGATAATCTCAGTGTCATCTGAATCATCTGAATCTAAAAGTGATGACATTCCAAAGTGGATTAAAAACAATGCGGATTGGTGGTCTCAAGGATTGATATCTGACAATGACTTTCTAAAAGGAATTGAGTTCTTGGTTGAAAATGGAATAATATCAGTATTTGGAGAATCCCTTAACATAGGAGGTGTTGATTTGTCGCAGGCATCTCCTGTTTTCGGTTCTGTTGATTCTCCTGTTACGATTATAGAGTTTGGGGACTATCAGTGCCCTAACTGTCAAAAATGGTTTCTCAACACAAAACCAGACATTGTAACAAACTACATAGACACGGGCAAGTCAAATCTGTACTTTGTAGATTTGGCATTTCTTGGGGATGACTCTCTGACTGCAGCTGCTGCCACATATTGTGCAGATGAGCAGGAAAGATACTGGGATTATCACTCTTATCTTTATTACAACCAGAGAGGTATTGATGGAGGATGGGCTGACTCATCAAGCCTACAAGACTATGCAGAGGTTCTAGAGTTGGATACGGATTCATTTGCAAGCTGTATGGATTCAAAAAAGTATGAGAAATCAATTGTGTTTAACTTGGAGGAGGCAATAAATAATGAGATCAAGGCGACACCATCTTTCATCATAGTGGGAGCTAACGGGCAAGAAACGATAAAGGGACCCCAGCCTTTTCCTGTATTTGAGAAAATTATAGAGTCATTTCTGACATCATAGGTTTTCAAATATCTACAAGATATTTTAAGACTAGTTATTCAAGGATTTCATTACAATGCTGGAACAAAAAGTTAGAACGGTTCTGCCATATCCGATCATTGGAAATGTAATAGTAGTGGCAATTATTTTGCTCAGACATTATCTTTCAGAGTCCAAAAAAGAATCAAGAAACAACAAGTTTCGCTTTAATTATAATCCGAACAGTCCAAATAATTACAATGTATGTTCAAAGTGTGACATAAACACTGTATCCCTCCAAAATATCATTTGATTTGAAAACCACTTCTAGTATCCGTTTGGCTGGAATTACTACAATGCCTTATTTTTTAAGCAAGCAATTATTTGTATCAGTATCTTTACGTTATTTTTCAAACTTACTCCATATTTCTTTTAGTTCCGGTACGTTGAACTCCAAATTCTCTCGGAGTTTTTCTAATTTTTTCATTAAAGAAAAATAGGATTCTGTTATCTAAAACTTTACGAGAAGCGTCAAAAATTCACACCTAAAGCGGGAGATTATTATTTTTATCAATTAAGATTAAAGAGAAAAGCATTTCACACAATCACAAAAAACGTGATATAGCCTAAGTCATGATATACGATAATTTATTGGATGTTTCTTAAGTAATCTCAAATTTCAATGTGTTTAGTTAGTTTGGGAAAACAAAAGAAAATTAGAAATTAACTTTCAAAATCTATTTTAATTTGAAGAAACTCTTCTTCGGTAAATTCATCATTAGCATAACTTTGTTTTAGATTTTCTGAGGCATTCTCTAATTTTTTATCCTTTTCTAAAAAATAATATTCTTTAATTTGAACATCAGTTTTAGACGTGGTAATCAAAGCACTGTTTGATGGAATTGTTTCAAGTATTCTAAAAAACACGGGTTCATCCAAATTCTCGAACACGATATTATCACCCTGAATTATTGGAATCAGCGTTAGTGCTTCTTTAATTTCTGACTTTTCAATAAATGTTGTAATTTCTAACGGTGCGATTGTGATTTTTTTTGCTCTTGTAGCTAGAATTTTTTTAATGTAGATTCTGTTTCCTATTTTAATTCCTGCATTACTGCGAATTAATCCGTCAATATTGAGAATTCCATGGGCATGATTTTCTTTTGGACTAGCAAGACATTTTGAATATGTTTTTCTTTGACCTTGTATTTCAATAATATCTCCGGAAGATAAATCAAGGCGTTTCATAGATTCAGCATCTAGTCGGGCTATTCCTTTACCTCTATCTGATAAAAATTCCGATTGAACTTCAACGCTAAGTTCTAATTCACTCACAAATTTTTTGGGTTAAAAATGAACTTAAGCTTATTGGAGTTTAAAAAAGAGAAAAGCGCGGTTATCTTCTACCTCATATTCTATCACTCAATTTCTTGTTATTTGGATCTATTTTGAATAACTCCAGATGATCCTTTTGTTGATTCTAGATGAAATTGTTTTTGTCAGATGTGCCATCATAAGATGTTGCAAATTGAAATATAGTGTTTTTTTGGATAAAAGTGTATTTTATCTCTTAATTTTTAGGAGTTTTTTTCCAAACTTGGATTTGCCCCCCATATACCTCATCATCATAAACTAATGCTGGAATTTGGGCATAGAATCCCTCTCTACCTGAGCTGAAGATTTTTGCAGGTAATGGAATTTCATGTTCTTTTCCATCAGGCATTTTCAGTGTGGCAAATACGATTTTACTTTTTGGTTTTTCTGTGTTTTCTTCATTCATTATGAGGAAATTTTCAAAAGATCAATATAAAATCATGGTGAGTTTGGATTTGACTTTATTATAATGAATAAAGTCGGTTATAGAATAAAACCTATTGGAAAGACGAAGAGAGTCCGGGTAGCTAACCAATACTTAACACAAAACGATCCAATATCTGTTAATAATTCTAAAACTATATCAAAATCATGAAAACACTCTGTAAATGTGGTTGTGAAATATCACTGACTGATTATGAATATAGAAAGTTCTCTGGGTTCAAAAGAGGACATGAAGAGTTACCATAATTAAAAACTCTAATTTTTTTACTTTCTTTACTTTTCATAAACGGTAATTTATGCAATGATTCTATATTTTTTATATTCTAACAGACGAATTCATTTAATTGATCAGTTGATCAATCAGTATGCAAGATCGCCAGTTATACTAATTTTAATCAGAAAAATAAACTCAAAGAAAATGCATTTACCAAAGAGAGCCAAAGAGATAATGATCATTATCTGAAATCAAAATTACTGAAAAACTGAAAAGAGTATTTCAAAAGAAGAGAAAACATGAGTTCGATCATAGTTTAAAGACAGGATAATTTGAAATCAGTTAAAGAAACAACCATTGCAAAAATTTCCATGCAGAATCTAACAAAATACTGCATATGGAATTAAATGAATTTAAAATCTAAGACTTTGCAATATCAAAATCTTCTCTTCCATTGCCAAATCTTTGTTTGATGATTTTTACTCGATATTTTTTACCTCTTTGAATATCTTGGGCTAATTGAGTAGGTTTGCCGTTATCATAGAATTTTGCCACAATCATCTTCCTTGAAGTGTAGAAATTCTTTACTCCATCAAACTCTTTTTCAGTTTCAATATTCAGCTCAGTAATAATTTCTTTTCCAATTTTTTTTTCAATATTCTCAACTTTTACAATAGTAAAAACGCCCTTATCATCTAGTTTTGAAAGAGAAGATTCAACCATACCTTATTCATCATCTTGTCCATCGGTATTGATATTATCACATTCAGGCATTGAAATTGAAATTTGATCATTTTGTCTTATCAGATAATCCAATGCATTCATGATGATGTGGATTTTACCCTATTGATAATTATTATGTTTAAACTCAAGGAGCGTTGGAGTTAAGAATCCAAGACTGTATTCAACCCAATTCTGCCTAAATTTGTCTCAAGAATTCTTCATAACCGGATAATGTAGAATATTATGAGTTGTTGAAGATCTGTTAAAATAAAATTCAATATCCTAAAATGGATAGAAAATGTGAAAACAGAAAACAAACAAAACATCAAAAAGAAAAGAAAAAACAAATTCTATGTTGGCGAACACATGTTTAAACTGTAAAGGATCATTTGATAGAATTGATTTGTGGCCTCATCCCGAAAATTCTGATGAATTTATCTGTAGGAATTGTCAGACAGCCCGCCGATTGAAAAAGGAGAAATCATTCGAGAGTGATTTTAGAAGATTTAGAGAACGGCAAGACTATGTTCCACAAGAAGAGACTTTTCAAACAAACCAATTCAGAATTTCTGATGATGAATTTGATGAAATAATTCAAGAGTTTGATCAAGCTCACTGGACAAACATATCCACAGAAGAATCGCAGACGCATCAGAAATACATCGAATCATTATTCAAAAGAGAGTTTTGGCAGAGAAGTCAAAACAAGTACAAAAAAAGTTATCAAAAAACACAACAAATGTTTAACGAACCAGACATCGCGATACACTACAGTCTGTTGGGAGTATCGAAGAATTTCACAGATGGGCAAATCAAAGATGCATACAGACGTTTAATTTTAAAATGGCATCCTGACAAAAATCCTAATGAACCAAAATATGCAGAGAAAATGCTCATTTCGATTAAAAATGCATTTGATAAAATTATGAAAAGCAGAAAATAATATGATGCAATCAAACTCTGAAAATCATTGAACTCCTGACATCAACAATCTTAAGTTTGAAATTCTTGTAGAAAAGTTATGGAAGATTCAGAAATAGCAAAACGCGACCATCAGAGAAATAAATCAGAAATTGTAAAACTAGTCAAAGAGATGCTTAGTCTAGAAAAATGGGGTGATGAAGAATATAAGGAAAAACTACAAGAATTAGTCACCAAAGACGAAGAACTAGTTAGAGATGTAATTAGAAAAATAAAGTTGGAAAAAGGATTGGAATAATATTTGTAATAATTATTACAAAACAGGGTAGGAATCACCAAACGTTCTAAAATTATAATCACCCAAACTCCCAAGGAATTACTTGAAAGTTTTTTGCTCATCTTGCTTAATTGACAAAAGTTGTGATTGTAATTGTTTTATTGGACAAGCAATATAATCAAAAAAAGATACTAAAAATTCTAGTGACAAAAATCCAATTTATCATCACAGGCATTATCTTTGGAATGTTTGTCATCTCAATTCCATATGCTGAAGCTAAGGATTGGAATTTGTACGTTGG
>JAOUAE010000092.1 GCA_029861085.1 Candidatus Nitrosopumilus sp.
TGACGTCTTGTAAAATTTGATTCTGCACGTTTCAGTTTTGTTGATTCAGACACATCTTCAGTCATATCATATAGATTATGAAGTTCCATGTTAGGGGTTAATTCATCTTCTTTTTCATCATCCAAATTATATTCAAGATTTGCCAACATGTCGATATTTTCTTCTAAAATATCAAGGCATTTTTTTACTTCCTCAGGAAGGTCTTCATCCATCATATAGTCTAAGAACTAGTAAAGTAAATGATTTTCTATATGCTATTGGAAAGATAGTATTGTTCTACTGTTTAGCTTTTTCTCGAAGTGCAGGCATTACATGGCTTGCAAATTTATCAATAGAGCCAAAGTAATTCTTACCCCAGAATCTAATTACAAAATGATTTACACCAGCATCCATGAATTTTTCAAATGTTGGAATCATGTCTTCAGGAGTGCCAATTGCAGTTGAAGAACGAGCAACACCATCAGGTATTTTTGTTGCAGCTTCTCTCATCTTTACAATCCAACTTTGATCAGACATTGAATATTCTGTAAAGTACTTTACAAAATCAAATCCTTCAATTTCTTTTAATCCGTGAACTCTTAAAATTTCAGGCTTGAACAGACTAACTTTTACTGCTTCTTTCATTTTTGCCCAAGATTGTTCTGCATCTTCAGAAAAGTATACATCAATATCCAAAGCCATCTGGAAATTATCTTTTTCTTCCTGTGTTCTGTTATGCTTATCCATTGCTCCTTCGATTTGTTTTCTGTGATCCGCAAAGAGTTCTGGAGTGTAACCGATTGGTAGCCATCCATCACCAAGTTTACCGGTTAATTCAAGTGTACGTTTACCACCTGCGGCCATATAGGTTGGAGGACGTGGTTTTCTAATTGGCGGTGCCTGCAAACATGCACCTTCTAGTTGATAGTATTTTCCTGCATAATCTACAGTGTTATCAGGTGATGATTGGTATAATTTATGAATAGTTTCAATTTGTTCTGCCCATTTTGTAACTGGTTTTTCAAACGGAATACAAAATTCTTTTAGATTTTGAGCCTCACCTGCACCAATACCAAGAATTGCTCTACCTTTTGAAATTCTATCAAGAGTAATTGCAGATAATGCAATATTGGATGGATGTCTTCTGATTGCATCAGTAACACATGTTCCAAGTTCTACATTACTTGTAACTGCAGCAATAGCAGACAACATGACCCATGGATCCAACACAGTTGCATTTTTCCATTGTGGGACATTAGTATGGTCCATATAGAAAATAGAATCATATCCAGTTTTATCAGCAAGTATACAGGCCGTCAAAATTTGATCTTCAGTATAACCAGCCCTTGCAACATTTAATCCATTTTGAATACCGAATTTTATTTTTTTATCTGCCAAGTACTTATGCTCAGAGTATTAGAATAAAAGGTTTTAACTAATCTACGAATTTCGCAATTTATCAAAAAAATAGAAAAAAAAAGTAAAAAATATTAAATTTTTTACAAATTACCTGCTTTGATATCTTCAAGACATTTAACTACGTCATCTTTTGATATTGGAATTGGATTTGGATCCAAATGACCTTTATCAGTCATTACAGTATCTGCAGCTTCTGAAACATCAGCTTTGAGTTCTAGTTTGTCAAAACCAAGTTTTGCCATTGCTTCTTTGAATCTATCATAAAAGATTGACTTGTTATGTTTGTGTGCAACTGTGGTACAAGATGACAAGGAGTAACCGTGTGGAATTCCTTCATTTGAGAATACATAGGACAAAGCATGTCCAAGGGTTGTAGAGCAATTACCAAATCCCATTCCAGACAACATTGATCCGTACGGATAGTTTTCTGGTTTGTCATTCATAATTGCATCGTACAAAATTTCAAATGCTTGCTTGCATAGAGTTCTAGTCAAGTCATTACCGAGTTTGCTATCATATCCTTCAGTAGCTTGAGCACATGCATCACAGACAGAGCTATTGAGGACTTGTTGTGGAGTACCATCCATAAAGTATGAATCTACCACAGCCATGTCAGCTAAAAATCTGTCTTCACGTAACAATTTCTTTTTTCCATCAAATTTCAGAACACAATAAGTTGTCATTTCAGCTCCAGTTCCAAAGGTTGTAGGAATTAAGATTTTTTCTTTTTTCATCTCAGGTGCAGCATATTTTACTACATCCATTGAACTTCCACCACCCAATCCAATTAGAACAGATGGGTTTTTGTCTTTGAATTGTGAAATAACTTTATTGACATCATCCATTGATGGTTCAGGTTTTACTTGATCATACAGCATATAATCCTGAATTCCCATTCTTGCAATCCATTTGTCAGAAAGTGCCGGAGGAACTGTTGTGACAATGAGTGCATTTTTTGGATATTCTGTTTCACCAAGTGCGTTTTCTCCAAAGTTGATAATTTTTGGAATGCGTACTGTGTGCATGATCATTGGCATTATTGATTATTATTATATCTTGCATTATTGACGGACAGCATGATTATCAAAAATTTCAACGAGTTGGCAACTACAGATAAGAAAAAAGATTGCTTAGAAATTTTAGAATCAGGTCTTCAAGCAGCAAATCCAGAAAACATCATTCCAAAATTTGTCACATCCAATGAAATCAGAATTAACAACAAAATATTCAATATTGAAAAGTATTCTAGCATATACTCAGTTGCATTTGGAAAGGCAGGAGACTCTATGACTCGGGCGCTTAATGCAATAATTCCAATAAGAAGTGGAATCATAGTAATTCCCAAAGGTTCCAAAGCAAAAATCAAGGGGAAAAAATTTCAGATTTTCAATTCAAGGCATCCAAAACCAGATCAAACAAGTGTAAAGGCTGCAAAGGAGGTCATGAAATTTGTGCAAAACAAACGAAGTGATGAGTTGATAATTTTTCTAGTTTCGGGGGGCGGATCGTCACTTTTGGCAATGCCAGATGAGATTACTCTTGAGGACAAAATTCACGTTACAAATGTACTATTGAAATCAGGAGCTACAATTCAAGAATTCAATTGCATTAGAAAACACTTGTCAAAAATTAAGGGAGGAAAGTTAGTTGAAAACATGAAATGTCAGGGAGTAAGTTTGGTAATGTCCGATGTTGAAGGAGATGATCTTTCATCCATTGCATCAGGTACAACATACATGGATAATACAACATATGCTGATGCATTGGAAATCATAGACAAATACAAAATAAGATGGAAAATGCCCTCAGAAGTTTTGAAACTTTTAGAAGATAGAGTTAACATTGAAAAAAATTTAGACATACCTAAAAAAACTAAAATTGAAAATTATGTCATTGCAAACAATAATGATTGTTTGAAAGCTATGAAAGAAGCAGCTGAAAAGATAGGATATACAATTTGTATAATGCAGGTTTTTGGAGATATTAAAGAAGCAGTGATAAAAATTCTTGAAAAAATTTCAGAGAATGAAAAAACATGTATTATTTTTGGAGGAGAGACAACAGTCAAAGTCCTCGGAAATGGAATGGGTGGAAGAAATCAGGAATTGGTTTTAAGAATGTTGAAAAATACTCAAAAATTAAAAAAAATGGTCATCGCATCAATAGGTACAGATGGAATTGATGGAAATTCTAATTTTGCAGGAGCTATTACAGAAAACATCAAGATAGATTTGGATGTAATGAAAGAGTTTCTTAGAAATAGTGATTCGGGGCGATTCTTTCAAAAACAAAAAGGGAACATTGTAACTAATGCCACCCATACAAATTTGATGGATATAGGCGTAATTTTAAGATAAATTTTCAAAATTTATCAAATTCAAAATTACTGTTTATGACAATCACAATTACAACTACTTGGAATACATCTGTGATTTGTGCAATCCTTGCACCCCTTACTTCGTCCGTTTTTTACTCTTAGCCATTCCTTATCCAATAACAATACCTAAAAATTCTGAAATTTGTGTAAACTTAAGCTTTATTGATTCATGAGTTTGTTATGATATTATCGTTGAATTAAAAAAAGAGTGAGAGATCAATACGAGATCTCAACAGCGCATTGTGTTGAACAAGTCCTAACGTTAAACACATCCTTGTACTCTCGATCACAGTTGGCGCATTTTCTAAAACCCATAAACGGCATTATGAAATGGTGAGATTTAAACAGAGCACTAAAAAATCATTAACCTTAAATCATTTTTATTTCCTCAAGATTGAATAAGAAAAATTCTAAGAAAACTTGTAAAATAAACAAAAATCTTGAATTTTTGTATTTAGTATTATGTCAGAGACTGTACACCACAACCAATTCCAAGAGAATCATCAAATTAGTTTTTGATCGTTACTCATGACATCAAGGACTAAATTAAGACAGAAAGAGACTATTCATCGTTAATCTAATATCATCTCAATAAATTTTGAAAACAATGCATCTACTACAACAACAAAAAATAATAATTGTGATTTTATTTTCAATAAGTGTAATTGGCATAATTGGCATTCAGATAGCAACCCCAAAATTGTTAACAAATGCCATAGCGCTAGAATCAGCATTCGTTGCCTTGACAGCATTGCCATTTTGGAGATTATGATATGACTTATTCCAAACATAATAATTACAATAATTGTAATCATTGGAAACACTGCATCACCAAAATACCTTGAAATCATGAGTTCATTTGAACCTCTTGAAAATGCCATAGTCTTAATTGTGGGTGGCTATGTCCTACAAGGATTACTTTTAGCTGTAACTCTGAACATTTTCAAAAATAGAAAGAATCTCAAGATTTGATGCTCTTTTGCTTGTCAAATAGAGAAATTGTAAAAAAGATGAAAAATTGGAAATCTCAAGAAAATTCAAAAAATAAAGAAGGTTTAGACTTTAATCATCATGGTTTTACATGTAGGACATATTGTAAATGAGACATTGGAATCCAGAAACAAAGTAAAGTCACATCCAAGACATTTCCAAATAGTTATGGCCATCATTGAATCATAATTAGACAAAACTGAAATAAGAATATAATCGTGCAAAAATTGAACATTTGTTTAATGAAAGAAGTTTAGTGAGATGACCTGAACGTAAACATGTTCTTATCACATTGTGGACATAATGCAGACTGAATACTAGCGCTTAGCATCAGTGTCCAGAGGACTCTACACATTTCCAAATTTGCATTATATACAGGGTTGGTTAACATGATATATTAGATTATCCGCTTTATAATTAAAAAAAATATTCAGAAATTCTTGATTAACTGAACGGTTTTACTATGCGTTCTTTCTTCGTGTTACCCAGCCTTTCTTTGCAGCATCAGATTTGGACAATGGTTTCTTTTTTGCTGTGCTTTTCTTTGCTGTGCTTTTCTTTGCTGTGCTTTTCTTTTTTGTAACTTTTTTAGCTGTAGCCATTTTCATACTAAATAAAAAAGCAGGTAATAACAGATAGTAACTAAATTAATTGT
>JAOUAE010000062.1 GCA_029861085.1 Candidatus Nitrosopumilus sp.
CCTTCTTGTAGTGTTGCACCTGATAATCCTCCAGTATCTGGACGTGCGTCTGTAATCTGAATGATATAGTCTTGCCCTCCATCTTCTCTTTTCAGAATCTGATCTAGCAGTGGGCCTGTTTGCTGAGCGGTGTTCTTTGGCACTCCGCCGCCTAACTCTAAAATCCCTGATTTTTTTGAATCATATAAAATTGCTGCTTGCTCGATTATCTCTTTGACAAAGTCAAGATTGTATACTTTGTTTTGTAATCTATGAACAGCCAAATTCAGTGCCAATGACGAGTCTTTTATCGTTGAAATGTATACTGGGACATCATAATCATATGCTGCTGTAACGAAACTTTTTTCAGGATGTTTTGCTTTTTCTTTACTTATTTTTCCCATCATATTACAAAATTCTGCTGTGGTAAATGGTTTGTCTGGAAAATCATCTCCAAACATTTTTTGAATTAATACATCTTGAGCTTCTAACGTTTCATTAAATTTAATGAAAACATCTCTAATTCTGACAATCTCATTTTCATACAGTTTCATGTCGTCCACATTAAAACTCCCTTGCTTGACTGGCAGTCCCCATGCAAAATGGTCTTCATGATATACGTTTGCTCCTGTTGTAACTATCCAATCCACAAATCCTCTTTCGATTAGTGTCTTGATGATTCCTCCAAACCCTACTGGTGTCATTGCACCGGAAACTGTTAGACAAATTGTTGCATCCTCTTTGATCATTTTGGCATAAAGTTTTGCTGCATCTCCAAGCTGTCTTCCGTTAAATCCTGAATTTGCATAAACATCTACTAGGTCTTCTATGGTCATTTTTGGATCTAATTTTATGTGAGGAATATCTTTGCCGTGAAATTTGTGTGGATCCATATTTAAAAAATTCAATTTTTCAGTAAATAATGCTATCGCAATGCTCCTTTTAGAATACCTCGGATTTCTATGAGAAAATATTACTTATTTAGGAACATTGTGAAATAATGTGAAATGAACATTATTGACTTACATAACCCTCTAAGAGTTGATAGAATTCCTGACGCTGTTGAAGTATTGCTGTCTTCTGGAAATTTTATCCAAGATAATTTTATAATTTCTAAAGTTGAACTACGACTTTACACTGAAAGAACGGATGAAAAATTGGGTGTCTTTTCTTTGATTACTTCATTTGTTGAGACTAATCGGGGCTCAGTTGAAATGATATATGATGAGGGATTTCGTGGTGAAAATCCTCTTTTGAGGGCTTCAGAATTTCTTACATCAAATTTGGGAATATCTGGTTTAGTTTTACGTTCGATAATTACTCTACGTGAAAAATCAAAATAATTTTACCACAAATTGCCTTGTTTCTTTAATCTCATTTTTGCATCTTTTGAAACAGTATCTAATGTATGTGAATCATAATTGGCATTTGTGAAATCTGTGGATGTGAGAATTGCACCCTCAAAATTTGTATGTCTAAGATTCACACCGCTTAAATTGGCTTCACTCAAGTCTGCATTTCTCAAATCTGCATAAAACAAATCTGCACCTCTAATGTCTGCTCCTTGCAAGTCTGCACCATACAATTCAGTATCCCATAATTTTGCATTTGAAATATTTGCCCCTCTCATGTCAGATCCTCTAAATTTTACATAAAACAAGATTGTTCCACTCAAGTCTGCCCCACTAAGGTCTGTGCAACTCAAATCTGCATCATGAATGTCCCTATTTTTAAGATCAACTCCTTTCATGTTTGTATCTGACAGGTCCCGTCCAATCAAATCCTCGTATTCAAAATTGACCTTTGAGAGATTTCGTTTTCTAAATACATCTGACGGATTCATTGTATGTTCCAAATTATCAAAATTAGTACATTTGAATTTAGATCTAAAAAGGACGCCTATGCCTATTATTAATTAAATAATTCTAATTCTTGTAGGATTTTACCCATGGAGTGTTTCCATCGTCTCATTTCATCAATATCATGTGGTCTGCTATTTTCTAATTCTTTTTTTTGCTTGAGTAATTCCTGATGCCTTTCATTGTCAATTTTTTTGCCACGCATAGATGTCGTCTTTTGTATTTGAATAAATTTCTATTTGCTTAATCTGCAAATCTTGTTTTTTATCACAAACCGAATCTGTCTTATTTTACGAGATAATGCCTCAAAATATTCCTATTCTAACAATTTATGGCATTTTTTGAGAATCGTATATTTATGCCACTTTTAGCATGTTTTAACATGCGTATATTGCAATTACATTGTGATGATATTGAATATACACCTACAAAAAAGGAGATAAAGTCAGCTGAGGATATTGAAAATCCTCAAACTCAAAGACTTGAAGAACTTGTAGTCGTATTTGTTGCAATAGAGGATGGGGATGATTCTTCGGTTGCGCAAAATGCAATATCTCAGATTAAAAATTCCATGGAAAAAATTGGCTGTAAAAAACTACTGTTATATCCTTATGCTCATCTTAGCTCTAACCTGGCAAAGCCATCTGTTGCAATGAGTCTGCTTAAAGAGATGGAAGAAAATGCCTCTGATCTTGAGGTGTCCCATTCTCCATTTGGCTGGACAAAATCTTATAAAATTCAAGTAAAAGGGCATCCACTTGCTGAAAGTTCAAAAGTCGTCACAAAAGATTCGACTAATTCAAAACCTGATGAAGAGGTTACCTCTGATGCCCTAAAAGGAGAATCCAAAATTCGTTCTTATTGGAAAATACTTTCTCCTGATGGAACAATGACCAACATTGGTGATTTTGATTTTTCAAAAAATAAAAAATTAGAAATTTTGGCAAAATATGAATCTGCAAAAATACGTAAGGTTGATCAACCTCCGCCACATGTTGCATTGATGAAAAAAATGGGAATATCTGATTATGAATCTGCATCTGATTCAGGTAACATGAGATTTTATCCCAATGGCAGATTGATTAAATCATTGATTGAACGCTATGTTACTGATAGAGTGAAAAAATATGGCGGATATGAAGTTGAAACTCCAATCATGTATGATTCTGAACATCCCAGTATGGTTAGTTACTTTAATCGATTCCCTGCAAGACAATACAATATAGATTCAGAAGGGAAAAAACTTTTTTTAAGATTTGCTGCATGCTTTGGTCAATTTCTTATGGCAAACCAATACCAGCTATCATACAAGAATTTACCCTACAAACTCTATGAGCTTACACGTTACAGCTTTAGGCGAGAACAATCCGGAGAACTTGTTGGTTTAAGACGCCTAAGGGCCTTTACCATGCCTGACTGCCATGCTTTTTGTAAAGATATTGATCAAGCAGTTGATGAAATAAAGGTCAGATTTGATCTTTCTCAAAGTGTACTTCGTAATCTTGGAATTGATGACACTGACTATGAAATGGCAATTAGATTCACTGAGGATTTTTACAATGAAAACAAATCTGCGATAGAGGAACTAGTGAAGAAACACGGAAGACCTGTATTGGTTGAAATGTGGAAAGAGAAATTCTTTTACTTTGTTTTAAAATGGGAGTTTAATTTCATTGACGGTCTTGGAAAGGCTTCTGCATTATCTACAGATCAGATTGATGTTGAAAATGGCAATAGGTATGATATTGACTTTGTCGATGAAAATAATGTGAAACGACATCCAATCATCCTACATAATTCTCCTAGTGGTGCAATTGAAAGAATCATTTACGTATTACTTGAAAAAGCCGCAAAGGATTCTTACGAGGGTCGAAAGCCACAATTCCCTTTATGGTTGGCACCAACTCAAGTTAGGGTCATTCCACTTAAAGAAGAATTCCATGAATTTTCTGAAACACTCAGTGATAAGATTTCTACAAATAACATTCGTGTTGACATTGATGATCGTAACGAAAGTATTGGCAAAAGAATTCGTGAAGCTGAAAAAGAATGGATACGATACATTTTGGTAATTGGTGAAAAAGAAGCAAGTTCACAAAATCTCAGTATTCGGGATAGACAGACTGGCAATGTTCGAGAATTGTCTTTTGATGACTTCATTAATGAAATTAATGAGCAGACTAAAGGAAAACCTACCACTGGTTTGAATTTACCTAAACACCTTTCAAAGCGACCAAATCTGATGGTGTAGAAATGAGTTTTCTTGAACTATACATGAACAAAAATCCGATGATCACATCATCTGATTATGATTCTGAACCTGTGGCTACCATTTTTGGCATTCCTTTTGATTCCACTCACTCATACAAGCCTGGTTGTAGGTTTGGCCCTGATACAATTCGTGATTCTTTTAACAACATTGAGATTTTCCATCCTGATCTGAAAATAGATTTGGAGAATGTGAATATTGAAGATTTGGGAAATACTCGTCACACTGTTGTTGCATCTGAAATGATTGATATGGTAAAAAAAATTACTACAGAGCTTATTTCAAAGCAAAGACAACTATTCATTTTAGGTGGTGAGCACTCTATCACGTATGGTACGTATACCAGCTTTCCAAAAGAAACTGGTTATGTGGTTTTTGATGCTCACTATGATTTAAGAGATGAATTTGCAGATATCAAATTAAGTCATGCATCTTATTTGAGACGAATTGTCGAAGAAAGAGGCTCTGAAAATATCTTACATGTTGGTGCAAGAGCTTTTGTTAAAGAAGAATTGGAGTTTCTCACAGAAAATAAAATCAAAACAATTTCTGATAGAGAAATTCGAGATGGAAAGGGTCCAAATCTTCTAAAAGATTTTGTGTCTACTTTTGATAGTGTTTATTCTAGCTTTGATCTTGATGTGCTAGACCCTGCTTTTGCACCCGGCGTGGGTAATCCGGAAGCTGTCGGCATAACTTCTAGGGAACTCTTTGACATGATTCACACATTTGATGAAACAAAGGTAATTGGTGCTGATATTGTGGAACTTAATCCATATCATGACGATGGCTCTACTGCATCCTTAGCAGCCAAAATTATTTCTACTTTAATTGCAATGAATCTATCTCAGGATAATTAAATTATTTTAAAATTTCATAAATATTGCAAATGATATTTCAAAAGTAACTATTCTCTAAATTGCAATTTCAATTGATATGTCTAACCTTGTCATCATTCTAAATTCAATATTGTGCTGTTTCTACATTATTTTTATGCGTAATTTGGATGATTTTGTAAAATTTTACGCAGTGTTGCCCTGATTCACTCCTCTCACTTTATTAGATGGTATTTTGAGTGAATCACGTGTTAAATAATCTGAGAGAGACTCTACGACCTGCCCTTGAAAAAATGGGAAAAGGATTTGCTGCCACCGGACTGTCTCCGAATTTTTGGACTTTTACGGGTCTTGGGTTTGCACTTATTGCTGCAGTTGTTTATGGGATGGGGATTGAATTTGGATTAATCATCGGATGTACTCTATTACTTGTTTCTGGATTCTTTGATATGGTTGATGGACAAGTAGCAAGAATTACTGGAAAGACTTCCAAAAAAGGGGAATATCTTGATTCAATGTTTGATAAAATTTCTGAAGTTGCAATCTTTTTGGGAATTTTAATTGGCGGATATGCTGAACCTTATCTTGTATTACTTGCAATTACTTTGTCATTACTGGTAAGCTATGCTAGAGCAAAATCTGATTTAATCAATATTAAATTACAAGGTATTGGAATTGGCGAAAGGGCAGAACGACTATTAGTAATTGCAGTGATTGGGATTATTGGTTTTATGGATTATGCTGTACTTATTGTGGTGATCATTGCCGGAGTTACTCTAATTCAAAGAATGGCGTTTACTACAAAAAATATCAAAGAATAATGCTAACGAAGTTTTCCGCGTTTTCTTCTGCTATCTTCTGATCTAATTTTGAGAATTTTAAAATGAATTGCACATGAAATACAATAATGCTTCAAAACTGTCGGTGAGGCAATGTATGCCCCCTGTGCGCGTAGTTCTTTTGCTAATGTATGTTCTACTAAGTTTAGTTTTGACGTTACTTTTTTAGCCTTATCTTTTGGAACAGTTTGACCACAGTTTGTACATTGTACAGTACCTGAAGATCCTTTTCCTCCTTTTGTACGGCCTCTGCTTGCGCGCTTAAGTGGCATGCACATGTGCAAATTTGCCTACTTATATTCTTGTGCCGTGTGTAAAAGTCCTATTATCTGATCTACTTATAAATTGAATTTTAAAACAAGGCTAGTTTGATCAGAAAATCTATTTTTAAAGTGATTTAGATATGTATGAGATCCTGGATGGTTTTAAGCTAATTTAGGAATTGTTTAATTTTCTCTTTTAATTATTACTTGTATTAGCTCCTTATTCTTGGCAACAAAGCGATTTCCTTTGATTAAACAATAATTATACCATTTTCCACCATGAAATCTACTCCTTTTAGAAAATCATCATCAGAAATCAATCCCTGAGACCACCAATCCGCATTGTTTTTAATCCATGCAGGAATCTCTTGAGAACCACCGTTAATTGATTGTGAGGCTTCTTGAATTTGGATGATCCCTTCTTTGATCAGAAATTGTATTCCTCCAACGAATACATTATCATCAATTTGACCATCTGCCCACCACTTTGCATTGTTTTTAATCCAATCCGGAATGGGTTTTATTTCTGATGTAGAAAGAGATGATTCTGGAGATTCATACTGTATTTGATTATCTTGTTGTGAATTGGATGTTTTTTCCAATAACCATTGTTCATAATTGTAAATAGAAGGATACATGATATTGTTTGGTTCATCATTGTGTTTAAGGCCTATTGCATGACCTATCTCATGTATTGTTATTAGTAGTGCATATTCTTCATCAACTAATTCAAATTTTTTATTTAATCCATCACCCGTCATAAAACCTAAAGTTATAGCAACATACGGTCTACCATATTCATTTTTTGTATTGGTGGTATAGTATCCTAATTTTTTTGTATTGGTTTTTTCATCTGCTTGATACTCACTTGCCCACTGAACAACAAAATCTGCATTTTCTAAGTTTGAAACTTTATAGAATTT
The DNA here is from genome assembly GCA_029861085.1 of Candidatus Nitrosopumilus sp. The sequence continues at coordinate 6,969 of JAOUAE010000062.1, forward strand.
AGTGTTAGGAAATTGTTCTTGCCAATACTGGGTAGCATAAAATAACAAATTGCCAAATTGACTTTCCCAGTGTTTCGGCATTTTTCCAACGTACAAATTCCAATCCTTAGCTTCAGCATATGGAATTGAGATGACAAACATTCCAAAGATAATGCCTGTGATGATAAATTGGATTTTTGTCACTAGAATTTTTAGTATCTTTTTTTGGTTATATTGCTTGTCCAATAAAACAATTACAATCACAACTTTTGTCAATTAAGCAAAATGAGCAAAAAACTTTCAAGTAATCCCTTGGGAGTTTGGGTGATTATAATTTTAGAACGTTTGGTGATTCCTACCCTGTTTTGTAATAATCATTACAAATATTATTCCAATCCTTTTTCCAACTTTATTTTTCTAATTACATCTCTAACTAGTTCTTCGTCTCTGGTGACTAATTCTTGTAGTTTTTCCTTATATTCTTCATCACCCCATTTTTCTAGACTAAGCATCTCTTTGACTAGTTTTAC
>JAOUAE010000010.1 GCA_029861085.1 Candidatus Nitrosopumilus sp.
TTATAGAACAATTAAAGGAGCTTGAACAAGTTGTAGATGTTTTTGAAACCATTGGAACTCATGATATGTTAGTAAAGTTACAAGCAGAAAATTTTGAAAAGATACGAGAAATTGTTTCTTGGAATATTCAAAAACTAAAAAATGTCCGTTCAACTGCCACTTTGATAAAAAAAGATAATTGAGATTTTAAACTCTATCCATACGCTTAAGTTTACAATTCCATGCAGAAAATATGTGGATGATAATATTGACTCAAAGTCTTATGTGGAGTTGAAGAAAAAACTCAGTAGGGAAAGAAAACAAGTATCTGAAGATCTAATGAAAGAAAAATTGGATAAGAAAAAATTAGATTACGATACAGTGTCATTAATTCTTGAGGTTTTCAGGAAATCCAAATTTCAGTGGCATGCAGAACACTTTGAAATTTTTGATTCAAGCCCTGACAATTTTAGAGGCAGGACACTGCCTAAAAATAACCGAGAATGTGTTATGTTGGGAATTAGACTCGGAACCATGCGAGGTAAGGTAATTTTCAATTTACGTGACAGGCAACTCACTGAAAAACAGCGTCAGAATATAGATGATTTGATATGGAATTTTGTGTGGTATTCATGGCAAGAGGCAAGATTATTACATGATCATTTGATTAAAGAAAAAACATAATCATTTATTCTAACCTTTTTTACTTTCTAAAACGATTCAAATGCATAAACGATTGTATCACGAATTGAAAGTCTTTAACCAAGTCTGACTCTCTGTTGCGGAGTCGAATCCTTTTCCAACGTATGAATATACTGGGCAAATTTCTCCAGATCTTGTGAAATGATAACTCTAGTCTAATTTCTCCAAGTTCAAACTTGCAAAATACTCTCCAATCGAATTGTGAAGTTTTGTAAAGGTGTTCTTTCCGATCATTATCTGATCCGGTTGTGATAGATTTTGAATCATAGTTGGACGTTAATCAATTAACTGTCGATTTCGACCAATTTAATTAAGATTAACTTTTACTCTATTCATATGGTTGATGAGAAAAATGAAATCGATAAACTCATTGACAATATGATTACCAGCGGTGACGAAGTAGTAAATAATCTCAAAACCGTCCTACCAAACTCATTATATGAATCTATGATGATGTTTCATGAATCCAATGTTGTAAACCTAAAGAAAATTAAAGAATTCCTTAACAAACAGTCCTAGTAGTATTGATTCCTATTACTTCTACTATATCCTTTTTAATCATTCTTTAATATTCTTACTGTGAGCAGATCTAGAACTATTTCGATTACTGTAGAGAAGAAAATTGGTGATGCATTTGATGCCATTTTACAATTACCTCCTAAAATGATGCCTGATGCAAAAATCAATGATGCTGGTTGGTGGTCGTTTACCGGACCTCATGGTAAATCCCAGCTCAAGTTTAACGAGGATAAATCCAAAGGAATTTTAGATCATCATTATATTGATGAGGACTCTTCTTGGGATGTCCCAATGCGGGTGATATCCAATGGCGATTTTTCTGAAGTTGTAATTACATTAAACAAACCTGATGAGATTACTGATGAGCAGTTTGATCAAAGAGTGACTGAGATTAGTGAAATGTTTGATTCAATGAAGAAAATTCTTGAATCTGAATCCCAAAATTTTGAATATTGTAACCGTGCGTAAAAAAATACAAATCATTCATCAAGGTTAAATATCTAATTTGTAATGATATGTTAGCATCTTTTGTGGATTAGATGTAGGTTAAATCTAGATAATACCAGAACAACAATCCACCTTCTGATTTTACAGTGTGTAACATAATGAAATTTGATGACTTTTGTTGCGTTGCACATCCAAAAATATTATATTTTCAAAGATTAGGATAAGACAATCCTGAAGATTATGAGGATGTAAAGTCTAAAAAAATCTGTTTAGTCCTTATCTGAATCATCTGAATTTTCGTTTTGCTTTCCGCCTGGGCCTACCGTGTCTTCAGGTTTGACCTTATTATCCCAGTCTCCTTTAACACCTTTAATCAAGGCAATTATGCCTGCCCCGATAAATCCTAAAACTATTCCAAAGAAAACTGTCTGATCAAATATCTTAAATTCGCAATTGATTTCTACTGGGGGTGCATCCTCTGAATACTCATAACATGTGCCAAACTCATTTGATTCAAAAGTTGCTGCTTGATAATTTTGTCCAAATACTCCTAGAATGAGAAAACCCACAAAAATCAATACAATTCCGATTATTATAAATCGCATATCGCTCATGATTTTTTTCACGATTTGTTGTATTTACACTTTGACTTGTTCTTCTTCTAGTGTTATTTTTTATATTATTTTTCAAGTAGTGTTTTCAAATTCTCAAGCGATGCATGATAAAATGATCCCAAAAATACCATGAATTCTGTGAATTGCTTTTCAGACATTTTTTCACTATTAAGATATGACTGCCATGTCAGCTCTACGAGATTTTTTGACTTTGGTTTAATTGAGATTGTTGCAACATATGCTCTTAATGGAAGTCCTTCAGTTGCAATATATGTAAAATATTCCCCTTTTTTCCAGGCAACTACATGCTCTTCAATTTTGTTTCCATCTGCAAATGTAATTAACCTAACAGCTCCGACGTCTCTTTTCTTTTTGGAAAGGTATACTGTCTTTTTTACATCCACCACCCAAGTTGGCAATCCTGTGATATTACTTATTTTCCTCCAAACTTTATCTTTTGAGGTTTTGATTCTAATTGTTTTTTTAACCATGCCTGTATGAAATAGTTTTTTTCCAGTTTTTACCATGTGATTTCATGAAATCAAAGGGATTTTAAATTTTAGTTGTACAACCATTTTTAATCCCCTGACACGAATAATATCAAATGGTCTTTGGATGGGGTAAAAAAAAAGAAGATAAAATACCTGTTGAGGAAATTCCTCAAAACAAAGAAATCTCACTCTCAAATGTTCCTGAAATTATATCTGATCTTAGTGAATTGAGAAAATCTCAAGCTTTGACTGAGATTAAAAATCTAAGAAATAACACTGAGCCCTTAATTGACGAATTAATGAAAATTGGTAATTTGCTTGAAAAGGACAGTCTCAATATTGACGATGTTGACAAACACCTTGCTGTTATCGTGGTCAGGGGTAAAAAACAAGTAATTGATGTTATCAAAAAGGGGGTTGTACCATTGCCTAAAATCTCCTCTTTTGATGATGCAGAAAAATTGGATTCAACATTAAATTTAATTCTCAAAAAAGTAGGTGATGTTTTGGGACGACAAACTAGAGTCATACACATATTTGCAAAAAAATATGCTAATCAATTAAAAGAAAATCTTGAAGTCATGAACAAAAACCATTCTGAAATTACAAAATTATTGAAAAATTTTAATTCTGCAAAATCTTTATCTGATGAAATACGTGATACACTAAATCAAATTAAGCATTTAACTAATGTACGTAAAGAACAATCTCAAAAAATTATTGAAACAAGTGAAAATATAAATTCATTACAAGAAAAAATCTCCCTTACCCAAAAATCTATTGATACGATACGCTCATCAGATACTTACAAGAAATATCTTGACTTAAAAAATACCTTGAATGTCTTTAGTGATCAAAAATCAAAAATCAAAAATCAAATAAACACGCAATTTACGAAAATATCTCGTCCTCTGAGTCGATATGAATATGCGTCATCATTAGACAAAGATCAAAAAAATATTTTGTCAATTTTGGTTGCAGAGCCATTTAACGTACTTACTGCGCAGAACAAAGACTCCATAATTGTAATACTTGAAAATGTTCGAAAAGGAGTTTCATCTGGATCTATTTCTGTAAAGGATTCTGATAAAACATTTTCTCAGATAACTGAAATTGAAGAGTCCCTTGATGTATTTATAAAACAAATTTCAGAGTATCATGAAAAATATGAACAGATGCAAAATGATCTTAATTCTCTAATTCCTAGTGATATGATTTCTTTGGAAGAAAAACTTGCTAAAATTACTTCCTTGAAGGATGAATCTCAATCCAAATCTAAAACATATCAAGATGAAATAGATGAAATTGATTCAAAGATTCCTAAATTAGTGTCTGAGATTGAAGAAAAATTGAGAAAATTTTCCAATACTAGATACACTATACTAAAATCTTAAAACTAAATTAGCTCATGACTGCAGTCTTTTTGTGTTATTTAGAAAGAAAAAATTTGAACGTAAAGTCTTGTTACAAAAAAATGTTTTAGATAGCATCCTGTCTTTTTGTCAAATGAAACACCCAAACGAAGGAATTTTGATCTTAAAAGGAAAGTCGAAAAATGGTGAAATTAAAATTAATGGACTTGTTGTCCCTCCTTTTAGTGAGACTGGACCTACTTTTGCAGGATTTCCTCATTCGTTTTTACCCTTTGATATGAGCTATGTAGGGATCATTCATTCACATCCGAGCGGTTCTGCAGAACCATCTGTAACTGATTTACACAATTTTTTTGGTTTGGTTTCAATGATTGTAAGATCTCCATATGACGATGATTCCATTTTTGCATGGGATAGTAATGGCAATTCTATCCCGCTTTCAATTGTATGATGGTTCTGAAAATTTTAATGAGATCTGCTGAACAAAACTGACAAAACTTTATAACTAATTTCAAGGGAATTTTGTTAGATTGAACCCTCAACTCAAAAAATATTATATTTTTTTAGGCGCATCTTTAGTGTTTAGTATTGGGTTGCAAATAGTACTTGGATATTTGGGGGTTCCATGGTATATCAGCATAGGTCTTGTGATGGCAATTTTCATAATGCTGCCAATGATCATGAGACGAAGACAAATGGGTCGTATGGGAAGTTATGGCGGCGATTCTGGAGTTGGTCGTGGTAGTGGTTTCTTTGGAACTGGTTCACAGGGAAATTCTGGTGGTGTCAGGTACGTTTGTCTTGTTTGCAACAACAAACACAAAGGTGGCTCTTGTCCTAGATGTGGTTCCAAAATGCAAAGAGCCGACTTTTAAGTGAGAAAAAAATGTCTTTAGATGAAATTCGTAAAAGAGTAATTTTTCATAATTCTGTTGATGTGTGGATTGCAGCCTGTTCTGAAAGAAAAATAAATTGGACAAATCCTGAAGATTATAAAAAATTCATTGCGTATTTGCTCAAAAACAATCTCAATCTCAAAGCGTTTAATCTATGTGCCCATGAAGCAGGTGCTACTGAGGATCAAAAAGTAAAATTTACTGAAGTTTTGGCCGAAACCAAAGATGATCCAAATTCTTTGACATACACAATCAAGCTTAATGATTCTGCTTTGGATATTATTCGTAGATATACACTTTGATTATCTTTTGAGTTTTGGATTTATTATTGCATCAAGAGCATTTCCTATGAAGACAAATGCTAGCCCTGTTATTGCAATCATTATTCCTGGCGGCATAATCCACCACCATAACCCTCTTGCTGCTGCTCCAAATGTATTTGCATCATGCAATATTTGCCCCCATGTTGGAAACGACGGATCTCCCAATCCCAGAAAACTTAGGCCTGCTTCTGTGGTAATTGCAGCTGGGACTGAAATTGCAATGCTTGCAAAAGCATAGGGCAACAATTGAGGCACAATGTGCTTTAGAATAATTTTGGAATCTTTTTGACCCATCATGTTTGCCGCATCTACATAGCCTCGAGTTTTGATTTGAAGGGACATGCTTCTTGACACCTTTGCTATTCCCACCCACCCGAAAATCATCAAAAATCCTACCATCACAAATATGCTGTTGCTTATTGTCACTGAAAGTATGATGAGAAACGGCAGTGCTGGCAATGCATACAATACATCATTGAATCGCATCATTGTTTCATCTGTTCTTTTACCCTTGTATCCTGCATATACTCCATAAAGTAGTCCCATGACTACAGATCCTATGGATACAACTAGACCTATGAATAATGCTAGCGGGGTTCCCCATAGTAATCCTATTGCCAAGTCCCGTCTTAATTCGTCAGTCCCCATAACTCCAAATGTTTTGCCTCCGATGACTAATTTTGATTCTGGAATTTTATTTTTAGAATCTATTCCATACAAATCTATGGAAAAAATATAATTTCCTTTTAATGGTTCATTTATTTGAATTTTTGAAAAAATAATGTCTTCTGCAGACAGTCTGTCAAATACAAATTCAAATTTTTCTGACTGTAAAAACAAGTTTTTCTTTATCGCGTCATCTGTTGAGAATATCCTTTCACTGTGAGTTGTTTTTGTAGTGGAGTATGGAAGCGGTGTGGATAGCACCTCCAGTTTAATTCCGTCTGGCCTGATTACTGACATTTGTAGTAAAGGTGACCCTGAATATTCTGATGAAAATTCATAGATGAAATCATTTGGAAAGTCATCATAATCAAAATTTAACCCAAACTGATGTGAAGTAAGGGTAATTTCTTCATTTGAAACTCTTTCTATGTTGGGATTCTCTAAAATTTTATGTTCGGGTATCTTTTCGGTCATAAAGACATTCACCCAAATGGGAATTGCAACTTTTGGATTTGAAATCCAATTCACTGGATTATTCCATTCTTGAAACGTTTCAACTGGAATTGTAATTATGGCAATTATTGATGTCGCAATTAAAATTACAAGAATTGTAATTCCTGCAATTCCCATCTTACTTTTGAGGAACTCTTGTTTGATTTCCTGAGGTGTTATGCCGCTCATTTTTCTGTCTCCATTTTAGGATCTAATGCTACGTGTTTATACTCATTTTTGAGTATATTTTTATTCAAAAATGATGAATTTATGGCATATGCCTATCTTGGGATATCCTGAAGCAAAGAATTTTGAAAACGATGCTACTGAGAAGAAGACACTGATAATAATGGTAAAAACGACTTGATGCTCAGGCAATATTGGCTGTTTATTCTTATTCTTCTGAGATTATGTTGAGGTCAAAACTCATCAAATGATTATATATTTGAAATTCCCTGTTTGGGCAACCTCTTTTCATATTGTTATCTTGAATTTTATACTGATAAAGTATGTGGACGATTTATTCTAGTGATTGAATGAAAGATGTGCTTACATCTGTGGAAATAATGATCCATTTTTCAAGAATCTTTTGTAATTGAAACATCAGTTAATTTAAGAACTCCAATGTTGTAGTTTCCATGTCGTGGTTCATTATTACGTCAATAAAATAAAACACATATCCGACAAACCTTCTCTATGTGTTAATTGTGGCACATCCAATCTTAAAGATGATGCTGTATTGGCCACTACTGGCCCTTCTGAGAAATATGCTGACTATGTACCATCTACACTTTGTCTATCTTGTGAAACTTTGATGATAATTACATCTCATCCAGGTGCGGTAGTTGGAGTGAATCATTCCGTGGGAAACCAGGTTACTATACGTAACAGATAGATTGTTTTGATTCTTTATATTATCATCTGAAATTTTTTTAGTGATAAGTTACTACCTTAATCTGGTCTAATTTATCCATCTGACAGAAAATCTGTTTGACTTATTCTTTTTCTAAGTTCTGCTTGAAGATACATTTTTGTATTTTCTATTGACATTATGACATATTCCTGATCAAAATTCTTTTTCAAAGATTCCATCGCGGTATCTATTATTTTTTCCTTTTGCTCATCATTAAGCACCTTATTTTCATTATACAGAAGAGCTGATTCAATTGCTATTGGAACTAGTTCTGTTAAAAGATCTTTTGTTCGGTTGGCCGTGTCTTGATGATTTTTTGAAACTGCAGATTCAATTACAGTTTCCAAATTACTTTTTAGCATTTTTTTTGCAGCACGCGAAAAACTATCTGATTTTAATTCTCGTTCCAAATTATCTTTAGTTCTATTATACACCTTTTCTCTAAGTTTAGGGGATATGCGACCTTCACGTAATTCGGCATAATAAGGAGAATTTACATCCATGAATTGTTTAAACATGTATCTTGCTTCATTTTTGACATAATCGGAAGCTGTTTTTGCAAAATAATCTTGAGTTTCTTGACTTATTTTAATTCCTTTTTTATTGAGAAATTGTGTGAACATGAGAACAACTGAGCCTGTAATTGGAGCTACAATTGTTATTAATTGTTCAACTACAAGAATGATTAATCTTTCTTGAAATGGTGCACCATTGTTTAATTCTATTGGAGATGTGAAATTATTATTATTTTGAGCATAAATTGTATTTGAAAAATTAAATATTCCAAAGGCTAAAAGACCAATCGCAATCACTAACATTACATTTTTTTTAATTCTCATTTTTTTTGATTTTTTCAAAACTAGCATAACTAATCCTAATATTCAAAATAATTAGTTAAATCTTACTTTTGGCTAGTTAGCCTTTTTGTCACGTTGCATGTTTAAAATAACTCATTATGGTCCTTTTACTTATTCTAGATGAAATCATTTTTGTTATGATGTACCACGAAAAACTGGATAAATTAAAGTAAGATTGTGGTTTAGGTGCTGTCCTTATGTATAAGCAATGATAAACTATTTTTTTCTTTTTGATTGTTTTCGCATTTGAATGTAATCTTACTAGATCATTATGCCATCCATCTTGGGCATCTTGCGGTGTGTCTTATTTACAACAATATTCTGATCTGCGCTGATCATCAAAAATTCCATTAAAACTAGTTAAAGATTTTATCGGGAGAATAAGTCTGCCAAATGTAAATGTCATTCTAGGTTTCTAGAATCAGAATAATATCAGTTCAAGATGAAATTATTCATCAATTTTTTTGAATTGACAGTAATTAATCAAAATCCCTTTACCGAAGATTTGATCTTTTTTAAAATACTGTGTATTTTTGGATATTAAATGAGTCCCTCATCTGCTAGTTTCTCTTTTCGTCTTTGAAACATTTTGAGATCTTTTTCAGCTTTTGTAGTGCCTTGCTTTATTCTTGCAATTTGGGTATCAAATCCTGGAAGTTTGTATTTTTTGTACTGCATTGCCTTTGACAGTTCTTTTTTCTTTATTGTAAGATTTGTTTGAATAAAACGAATCTGTGCGTTAATCTGTGTTCTGGTCCCTTTCTTAGCTCGGTCACCATGTTTACTCATAAGACAATGTGATTTCTAATAATTTAAAACTCTTGTCAAAATTTGAGAACTTTCCTAAATATTCCAATAATGTTTCTAATAACTTCGTGAAAATAAGATTCTAAATTTTAGGTTGCCTCAAAATAACAATTTTGAACTTTATTTTCCTCGCTAGGAATATAACCTCACTTGAAATCAAATATTCGTTGAAACACGGGCAAATATGTAAAAAGATTACGTGGAAGTGCGAACTCTTGGATCAAAATATCCGTAGAGTAAATCTGCAACAAATATGCTAATTAGAAAGAACACTGTTAGCAGATAAGTCGCACCGATAATCACAGGAAGATCCATTACTGTGATTGCCTCAAAATACAATCTCCCCATTCCTGGCCAATCAAACACAGCTTCAGTGATTATTGCTCCTCCAAGTGACCCTGACAAACTAAGCGCTAAGATTGTCACAATTGGGGGTGCAGCATTTTTTAGAGCATGAGTGTATATGATCCTCTTTTGCTTAATTCCGATTGTTTTTTTGGCCATGATGAAATCCTCCTGCATTATTCCAACCATGAAATTTCTTACCAAATAAGCCCATGACCCAAAACCAATCATCACAATTGTAATCAAAGGCAATGCCATATGATATAGCAAAGATCCTATGTATCCTGGATCTGATGTTGATATGTCTGGGGTTGCCCTTGCAGGAAATATCTGGTATGTAAATGCAAATAAAAATATCATTAACATTCCTATCCACCATACGGGAAAACTAGAGCTGATAATTGCAAAACTAGATGTAATTCTATCTATTGCTGACCCTACTTTGCTGCTTGATAAAGCTCCTAAAAATATTCCAATAATTGATATGATTATTGTTGCCGTAGTGAACAGCAAAACTGTCCTTGGAAGTTTCTCAAATAGTATATCTCGTACGTCTGAAGAGCCCTCATCACTAGTAAGAAATGTTGCATTACCAAAATCTAGTAGCATTATCTTGTACATTGTCACTCCAATTCTTTGAGGTGAATACCATGGCTCATCTAATCCCAAAATTTGGATCCTTTGGTCTATCTGAGTTTGAATGAACCCTTCAAATTCTGCAACTGATGAAAAGCTCTGAGCAATGTCAGGATTTTCTGTTATCTCTGATCTTACCTGAAATACAATTCCTTGTTTTAGAATTGTATCCATGTTGGAGCCTACTAGGGCAATTGTAATCAATAGTGTAATCATCAAAACCCCAAACATTGTGGCCACTCTTGTGACAACATATTTTTTCATGCCCAATAGTTTCGATGCAGAGAATTGCTTTATAATGATAGATCTTTTTTCCCACAGTTTAATTACCGTTGAATTGGACTGATGATTAGAAAGACATGTCCTTTGATAGAGAAAGAGAAATGTTCCCTGCAAAATGTGGGGACTGTGGAAACGATTGTCAAGTACCATTTCAGCCAAAAGATGACAGACCTGTTTATTGCAGAGAGTGCTTCCAAAATCACAAACCAGAACCAAGATCTGGTGGTGGTAGATTTGGAAGATCAGGCGGCTATGGTGGTAACAGAGGCTCTAGATTTGGTAGAAGAGACGACAGACCACGTGAAATGTTTGACGCAAAATGCGGAGACTGTGGAAACGATTGTCAAGTACCATTTCAGCCAAAAGATGACAGACCTGTTTATTGCAGAGATTGTTTCCAAAATCACAAACAAAATTAGAAAATCGTTTTGAGTAATTATCAAAACTCCTTTATTTTATACTGCCTAAAAAAACAAAATTTTGTATTTGCATGTTTGATTCAAGCTGGGAAAATAGTCAAATGACACTAATTTTTCTCAATGAGGTGAGGATTACACATACGCCTGAAAATTAAAATCGCTTTGGCCCTGGTTTGAATTTTCCTTTACTTGGACTCACTTTTAATTTGTAATGACAGCATGGACAGTTACAATCAATTACTTCCATAAACACACCACAATGCGAACAATATTTCTGACCAGAACCATATCTGGACCCGCCCATAGGCCTTATTGCCTTGAATTTCTTGCATTGATTTTGGCAGACCATTCATAAAAAAATGATTTTTAATTGAAAAGGTTTACCACTAAAAGATCGTATTTCAAAAGAAGCCATCCAACCTCACCAGATACTCCACATGCCAAATCCATTTGAGATGATACCCGTGAGCATCCCCGATCCTGCATTCATCAAACGGAAGGTGTTTCTTGCATAGGACACAGGTGATGATCATGTTGGGTTTGACTTGAATTATGTAGTTAGTTTTTGTTTAAGAGGTGGAGGTTATTGTAAAAATCCTGGTCCTACTTGTAGCAGTATACCTGCCACGGTAATTACAATTGTTACATGTATTTGTTCTAGTTCAATACATCCATAACTTGCAAATCTAAATCAGAACACTAAGCAAAGTATTAGAAAAAGAAGAGATTGGATTGTTTTTCTCTATTGAATCGTAATCTCATATGAAATCTATGTGACGACCATGTGGGACCAGTTAGTATGGATTCCTTGTCTTCACCCCCCAGTACAAATCCAAAGAACATGTCCAAGAAATCAAATTCGCCATCAAATCGTTCAGGATTATCTCTATTCCAGTTTGTGCCTGCCTCAGCCAGGTTTTCGGATACTGCACCAATCCATGTCAATAAGACAGATGCTACAAAGAGTGCTGCAATTGTTGTTGTTTTCATGATATAATCTTAGGCGGAAATGATTGTTATGGTCTAGTTAGTAGATTAGCTAATAATTTCAGTATTGGGAAAAAGAAGGAATTAAATGCCTTTCTTGTCTACATCGCTGGATTTCTCCTTTATTTTATAAAACAAAGATTTAGAATCTCTTATTTGCATTAAACATTGTTGAATGATACACCTTCAAGAAATAAAATAGCTATTGGCATGATGGTACAGATAGTACAAAAACATGATCAGCGTACGGGGAATTTAACTGATGGTAAAGTGAAGAGAATTCTTACTTCAAGTAATTTTCATCCACATGGAATTAAAGTTGAATTGGATGGCGGAAAAATAGGTCGAGTTCAAAAGATAATCTAATTTTCAAAACAGATGAGAGTGAAACGAATTCTAGGCTTTATTTAGGCAGAAAAGCAAGAGTCTCTCATCTACGTTCTGCATACGATAATATTATTTAAAAATTATTTCAACATGTGAAAAATAACAGATAAAACTTTGATGATTTGTTGATATTCGATGAGTGCTAATACGATTAGAAAAGCCAAAAAATTAGTTGAAAGTGGAGGAGTGGTAAAAATTGAAGATGATTTATTTCAAATAAAATCCTCATCTGATCCTGAAAAGTCATATTTTGTGACGTCCGATACGTGTGAATGTCCTGGATTCAAAAATTTCTACAAATTCCATCGTGGAAAAGGACTAAAGGCAAACTGTTCTCATTTGGAAGCAATTAGAATATTCAAACAAGAAGATAAAACTTAGACTATTCTAGATTTTTCACATCTACTTTTCCAACAAATGCCTTGTTTTTTGTTACTATGATTGGACGCAAAAGCAATCCTGGATGTTTTACCATCAATTTGATTATCTGGCTATCTGTTTTTTTGTCATTTTCTAAGTCTAATTCTTTGTATATTTTGTCTCTTTTTCTAAGAAGTTCTGATGGCTTCTTGCCTGTCATTTTTATTATTTTCTTTAGTTCTGTCTCTGATAGTGGTTCTTTAAAAAAATCTCTTTTTTCAATATTTTTATTCATCTGTTCAATTTCTGTGATTGTTTTTTTGCATGTAATGCATGTAGTTTTATGAAATACTTTCAATTCGTATTCTTTGTTTTATTTGGGTTAAAAATTGTTTAGAAAAATTAAAAATGGTTTCATGTGCAGCAAATAAATTTTTTAAATTCATATGAATTTCACTAAAAGATACAATCTTTGCATGTTTGCCAGCCTCTTTTCTTAAGGCTGAAAAATGCCGACTCGTAAACACAGAATACATTTTTCCGCCACACAAAGGAATATTGTAACAGGATATCTATTTGCATTATTCATTTTTTGTAATTTTGAATATGATGTACTAGTAGAACTTATCAATTGATCATTGATTCACTGAATCTTGATCACTTGTTTGATTATCTTCAGAACTGTTCTTTGAGTTTTTGTCTATTTGAACTTGATTAAACTGTTCAAGCGTTTCTTTTGGCATTGATATCATCTTCAAATATGCTTGCATTGCTTCGTGATACGTTCCTCCATTTAAGATGATTTCCTCTTTGATCTTCTTTGCTTCTTTTATGATATTCTTTGTAAATTCAAGTTGGCTTACGACCACATCTTTAATTTCAGGATTGAGACTGTTAATGTAGTTCTCATATTGATAGCCATCATATATTCCGATTCTTGGATTGTATTGGGTAATTTTCTGGTCTCTTAGATTTTTGGCAATCTCCCTTTGTTCTTCTAATGTGTCTTGATTAACTGATGCCTTCCCTGCTTCTCTTTGTTCTGATATTAATTCTTCAAGTAATCCATGATAGTATTTGAACAAAGTTTGACCGATTGGATCATTTTCAAAATCTATTTCCTTTGAACTTAGATACTTTATTGCTTCATCCGTTGATAATTTTCCTTGTAATCCTGAGACTGGTGAGGCTTCTCCTTTTACGTGAAACTGTGTATTTGAAAACCCAGTCATTTCGTACCATGATCCAATCACGTTAACAGTATATGTAGTTCCTGGAATCCCCTGAAAGTCTTTAATTTCCGCTCTAAAGATTCCCCAAGGATCCGTGAATGCTTTAGCAGTATCTGAACCGGCTCTGATGGAAATTTCCGCCCCTCTTATTGGCTTGTATGCCTGGTCTACAATTTTACCTGTAACTACGACTGACTCTCCTGGATTGATGGAATTATTTTGAACATTTACATCAATTAGTACTAATTCCCATAGCGATGCCTCTGAAGTTGAAATAAATGAAAATAACATCAAAAGTGAAAATAATCCTATGATGATCTTGTTTTTGTGCACAAAACCTTGTTTTAATTTATGCAGTTAAGACAAAGTATGAAGAAAAATTTGCTATTTTTTAATTTTATTTGAGTAATTCCGTTCGCTTCAAATCTTGACGCTGTCAATTTTCAATCCCGTTTACTTCTTAAACTCCGAGAATTACCTTATCTTAAATCATGGATTTGAAAAAATTCCAAAACGATGTTAATGAGATGACAGAAAATCTCTCAAAGAATCTCAAAGACAGTGATGCGTATAAACTAAATCGTGTTCGACAACAATTAATTGAAATGTATAAAAAAAATTTAGTTAAAATCAATCATTCTATTTTGGAATTAGTTTGTGCAAGCAGTCTGATTTCTAGAGGATATACTGTTGATGTGGAAAAAGGCATTTCAGATATTTTGGTTTGTGATATTTATGCAAAAAAAGGAGGTGGAAATACCATCGTTGAAATTGAAACTGGTTTTACTCCTCCTGACCATGCCATGGATACTATAGATTATTTTACTGCAAGAATAATGAGCAAAATTGCTCGATACAGTCAATATTGCTCAAAATTTTCTTTGGCAACTCCTGCAGTTGGAATCTTGCCAATTTCAAAAGTTTTCTTACTTCCTCCAAATGCCAGAAATAAAGAAGATGTTCAAAAAATCAAAGATCTATGTGATCGTTATTACAAAAATCCCTCAATCAAATACGACGATATCCTAAACTCCCATCTTCATTCAATATACCTGATAAATATTGACAAGGGATTTACAAAAGAACTTGATCCTCAAGGATACGTTGATTTGACTGCAAGTCTTCTTGAAAGAGGCCAAGTAGAATACTAATGTCACTTCCAGAGAAAAAATTCAAATTCTCCTATTGTTTAGGAAAAATAAGATGATTTGTGCGGCATGTGAGACAAGAAAGCATTTTGAATGCATTGATTGCATGAATAATCACAAGACCCATCTGTGTAGTTGTGATTGTCATGATGAAAATACAGAATCCCATGAAGTTGGGAAAACCCACTAATTCAGTTCTTAAATCTTCTTTCGATATCTTCAGCCATTACTTCTAGCTGATTGATGTCTCCTAATTTTCTATAGGTTAGTTTTTCAATGGTTTTGATGATGCTGATTGCTGATCTGTATTGTGGAATTTCAGGCGCATTTAGCTCTGCATACATACCTATTCCATGAATTCCATTTTTTTTTGCAAATCCCAAAATCAATCCATTAAAACCAGTAATGAGTGATTTTTGGGGCGTGGTTTCTACATTCAGTCCTTCCATCTGTTTCATTAATTCTTTAGATGTTGAAGTGATGAATGTTTTAGGTTCGTTTTCAAAAATTCGGTTTGTATGGAAACCTCCTAACGTATAGATAAATTTTGCAGAATATTTTTTTGCGACATTGATTACGTCTTGACATAAATCATTTAACTCACTATTGCTTTGGGGTTGTCCTCTGCCTCCTCCAAAAACTATCAAATCATCTGTGTACTTGTATTCCCATTTCTCATCGGGAATCTCAATGTATCCGCCTTTGTCTATGACATATGTTGGGAATGGAATTTTTGCTGTTCGAAATGTTTTTGTGTGAAGTGAGTTGTTGATGAAATTCACTACGATGCTGCCAACATTTCCCATATCTTGCATTGCTGCAATGATGATTGGCTTTTTCACGTTTGGTTCCTCTTCTTGAATGAACTCCATATTTTATTTTAAATTTAATGAATTTTAAACGTATATTGTGATCAAAATTATTTCAGATTACTTGCATGCGATTTGATATTTTTTTCTTGAAATGATTTTTTATATTTTTTTGGTTTCATGGATAAATGTTTTTTCCAATATTCTTTTGATATGATTATAACATTCTTAGACAAAGACCAAGAGTATGTCTCATGATATTTCCAAATTATTCAGATCTATGCATTCTTTGAAATGACATCTGAATTCTTCGAGATTAGAAATGTTGTGATGGGGGACCTTTTCCCCCGTATTTTTTCTCTAGGTTACTCTTAATCTTGATAATATTTGAAATTTTATCATAAATTGAGCCTGTGATTTCACCTTGATAATTTTACCTGTACAATAAAACTAATGTCATATTTTAACTCTTGTAGATTTTCAGTTTCTATTTTTGTGATCGAGAAAAATATCAAGATTCATAAGGCAAAAAAACTTTCTCTCTCCAAATTATGGAGACATCGATGGAAAATATCGGCACATTGGAATATGTTCTTGACAAATATTCCAAAATTTGGAGCTGGAAAGTCACAGGTGAGCGTGCCGTTAGCATGATATCTCGACTTGTCCCAGAAGCTTGGTATGGCGAAAATGTTAATGAAGTGATTATCCCTGACAGTACTGAAAGTGTAAAACAGATTAAACTCCTTATGGATAGATATCCTCTTGAAATTTTGTCAAAATCAATTTGGCAAAGAAAAATTGTAAAGACATATGCTCCAAAACCCACATTGCCTCCGATTAAACTAAAACTAAAACGTGCAAAAACTGGTGAACAATTTCGAGGTAAGCTTTTAAATTTTCAAAAAGAGGGACTGGATTTTTTGCTAAAATCTTCTGGCAATGCATTATTAGCTGATGAGATGGGGCTTGGAAAAACTGTACAGACATTATCTTACACTGCAACTGAAAAACAAACATTTCCTCTTCTTGTTGTTGCACCCCTAGTAACACTGAAAAACTGGGAACGAGAAATTGAAAAGTTTCTAAAGAAAAAAAGCCGAAATGGAAGAATTCTAGACTCTGAATCACCCAGTGTCACAATCATTCGAACTGGAAAATCACATGAACTTCCAAAAACTGATATTTACATTATTAATTATGAATTACTTTTCAAGAGAAATGAAGACATTTCCAAACTGGGAATTAGGACAATCGTCTGTGACGAGGTACATAATCTAAGATCAAAAACTACCCAAAAATACAAGGCAGTAAAAAAACTAGCAGCACTCCCTTCAATCTTATATAGAATTGGTCTTTCTGGTACCCCTATTTACAATCGGGGTTCTGAAATATGGCCCATCATTGACATCATAAAACCTGGGTTGCTTGGAAGCTTTAAGGAATTTTGTGAATACTTTTGTTATGTTAACGACAAGGGCAAGGCAATTGTTTTGGAAAACAAACGTGCTTCTCTTAGAAATGAATTGCAAAAACATGTGATGCTTCGAAGAAAAAAGGCAGATGTCTTAAAGGAGCTTAAAGACAAAGTTCGTTACAAAGAAGTCATTGCAGCTGATACTGATTACTATCTTGAAGAACTCGATAAAATTTGGATGAAAGTTGAAGCAGAGCAAAAAGATGATGCGGCAACTGAATTCTCTAAATCTGCATCATATCATAGGGCAATTCAAAGTGAAAGGCAAATTGCAGGTATCGCAAAAGTTCCACACGTAATTAATTTTGTTAAAAATATCATGGAAATTGAAGAAAGTGTTGTCGTGTTTTGCCATCATAAGGTAATTCATAAACTGCTCCATCAAAGTCTACAGGAATTTTCACCGGTTTCAATTATTGGTGGGCAATCTGATGCTACACGACAAGATCAAATAGACAAATTTCAAAAGGGTGAATCTAAATTAATGATTGCAGGTATTCGTGCAGGCAATGTGGGAATTAATTTGACTAGGGCAAAGTATGTCATTTTTGCAGAACTTGATTGGAGCCCTGCTATTCATAGACAAGCAGAAGACAGGCTTCACAGAATAGGCCAGAAAAACACTGTATTTGCATATTATTTGATTGGAAATGGAACTCTAGATGATCACGTTGCAAATATTTTGGTGGATAAGAGTTATGAAATTGATGAGATAATGGATGAAACAAAAGAAAACTATGAAAACAAAGACAAGGCAGAACTCATCTTGGCCCAGATACAAGATAAGATTCGTTCAAAATAATTAAATTTCTAATTTGTTTTTTAGTTCGGATAGTTTTTTAATGATTGTGTCTTTTTTTGGCTGCCCTAACTGTGTATCTTGAATTTCTTTTATAATTTCATCCACTCTGCTTAGAATTTCAATTTCTGGTTTTATCTCTCCAAATCTTATTTTGTCGAACCCTTCAGTCTCTGTCTTGTCTATTTCTACCACTCCTTCAGGCAAAATTTCAAAAATTTTAACTATTTTTTCTTCTTGTCTCTGGGGTGACATTAAAATAAATTGACTTTTTCTTAATTTTTCAACTTCTTCAGATGTTTCCAATTTTGGTATTTTAAGAATGTCTGAAATTTGTTCCATATTGCATGATTTTATCTGCAATAATCGTAGTATTCTTGCCCATTTTGGAATACTTTTACTCCATAGAACCTCTCTTGCAAGTTCGGTAATTGAAAATGACCCATTACTGTTCAACGAAATCATTTTTCTATCTTTTAGTGTTGCAAGAGAATCTAGGATCTTTCCAACTCCTAATCTTTTTAATTCTGAATTCTCTAAATCATTTTCATTAAATGTACCGTTTTCATTAATTGCCAAATGTAGAATTTCTAAATCAATAGTTCCTAGTTTTCTCATGCTGTTGTTTTGTCCTCAAGATTTATCATTCTTTCCACTTGTTGTGATTTTTGTTCTTGAAGAATATATGTGGATTCTACAGTTCTGATTTATGGTTCGTTATGAACTTCCAAGATTGCCCTACGGGTATGATGAATTAGAACCATTTATCGATGTTGAGACAATGAAAATTCACCACCAAAAACATCATCAAGCATATGTTGATGGATTAAATAAGTCTCTTGGAGAAATTGGCGGGGCATCACATCCTCAATACATCTCATCAATTCTATCTGATCTAAAATCAATTCCTGAATCTGGACGAAGTGCAATTAATTTTTTTGGAGGCGGTTTTGAGAATCATAGATTGTTTTGGGAAACCATGACTCCTGATGGTAAAGGAAAACCTGATGGAGAGCTGGAGGATTCAATTGATGTATACTTTGATGATTTTGAGAATTTTAAAAAAATCTTCTCTGAAAAAGCAATATCTATTCAAGGCAGTGGTTGGTGCTGGTTGGTTTTCAATGCTACATATCATAAAATTGAAGTCATCACTACCAAAAACCAAGATAGCCCTTGGACTGTTCAGAAATATCCTTTATTGGGATTGGATGTTTGGGAGCATGCATACTATTTGAAATATCAGAACAAGAGGCCTGATTATGTCAAAGCATGGTGGAATGTTGTGAATTGGGACTATGTTGGAAACAGGTTTACAGAGCTTGCCATCTAAAGTCTGATTTGGACAAATTCTTTTAAGGCGAAATTCCATTTTTCCTCATATGAACAAGAGTCTAAGATACATTGCACTTCTTGCAATTCTACCCTTGTTTACAGCAGGTATGACTACCGATTATTTCTCAGATGCTGAGGCACTCAAAAGTCAAGGCACTGGAACCTCCAAATATGGTTCTAGTACTGGTGTCTGTGGATTACAATTATGTTCTGAAATTCCAGGTGGAAAAGACGCATGGAATGCACAACAAGGTAAAGTCACACCTGTAGCTCCAGTTGAAGAAACCGAAGTGAAAGAAACCATGATGGAAAAAGATAATTCTATGATGGAAGAAACTCCTGAAGAAGAAATAACTGAAGCTGACTTGGGTTCTGTACTTAGATTATCAAGAGCAAATGTTCCGGCAACAATTCCTATGCATCAGGGATACTATAACGGTGAGGATGTTTATTACATCATCACTGATTCTAGTGACCCAACACATGCAGATATAATCACAAAAAATCAGGGTTGGCAAGTAGAACTTGCTCCTTTGTTAAAGAATGCTCCTGAAGAAGCACTTTCAAAAACATACATGTTTACCAACGGCGTTGAAGGCAACGGTGTGCATGGATATCAGGGTGAAGTCTTTACAAGTACACCTGAACAAACAGATGTGTACAGCGCATTGACTTCTCATGTCCATGTGACATGGAATGAGGGTGTGACATCAAGAGTACTTGATTCTGATGCAATGATTATGGAGGCAGCTGAGAACAAAGAAATTACATTGACAGAAGTTGAAGTAGTTTTGAATATGCCTCAAATTGTTTGGCCTGGAGGTCAGATGATGGTTAAGGAAACTACTTTGACTGATACTACACCATACGGTGGTGGTCAGGTTCTTGATATCGATACAGAAGAGATGAATGTGACTTTCATAGCCCATCGCGGATGGGGTCCAGATGGTAGAACAATCTATTACATTGTAACAGATGCTACTCCTAGTGGTCCTGCCGGAATGATGGGCGTTGTTAGCGCACCAACATCTGCAAGCTTGATTGCAAATTCAGCAGCAGTAGACTTGTATCAATTCAAAAATGGTATGACAGGCACTGGTCCGTTAGGATTCCAACCTGGAATTGCAGCGGGAGCCCCCGGTGATGCAA
>JAOUAE010000063.1 GCA_029861085.1 Candidatus Nitrosopumilus sp.
ATTCACAAAATTTACTTTCATCACGCAGCTAAGATGTAACTCCGAATCAAGCTCACTTTTTACAATTGGTACCTTGTAATACTTACAAAGCTTGCCTGTATCTGGTGCCCCATACAGACCAAATCTTGAACTTGAAGGATCGCATGTAAACCAATCCATCGAATCCTTATTGGATTCATGGACAAGGAAAATGCCAATTTCTATAGGACATCGAACCAAAAATGAAGTTGATGCGCCTTCACTTAGAAACACTTCCTTGTCAAATTTAAGATAGACAAAATTGGTCCTGCGTGCAGGATAGTTCAGTGGCCTGATTGGCGCAACCTCTATCCTGATCTTTTTTGAAATGGATGGAATGATCTTTTCCACAATATTTCCTTCTGAATCCTTGCGTAAATAAGAAAAATGGCCTTCGTCATCCCTGCTTATCCTGACATCAACCGAGGGGAAAAACAATTCCAGTTTTTCTTCTATTTCATAAGGCCCATACTTTGAATATTGTTTTACAGATTCTCCCATTTCCAACGAAATGTGAATTATATCCGTACTTATTTAGATTTAGAATTTTACAAAAATTACAATCACGCTATAAGCAAATATGGTAATTGTTATTTTTAATTGCAACATCAAGGGTATCGAACATGAGCGTCAATCACCATTGCTTTCTAAAACATTAATTGAAATCTAACAGAGATGGTCTAGTATTGTACACCAACTTGGTATTTGTACATAATTTTGCTCGACTCTTCCATGGTATCCAAACTAATGACATCCACTTGATGAAACGGCAGTTGTTATTGATTTTGAAGTCGTCAGAACACGAGTCGAAATGTCCTACAAAAATCAGATTGGTATAAAA
Organism: Candidatus Nitrosopumilus sp.; assembly: GCA_029861085.1. Next base: position 860 of record JAOUAE010000063.1, read on the forward strand.
TACTAGACAAGTGGTACTAGATTCCAATCATGGTTTAAGGTAATAGTCTATGGTACAGTCCATGCTGCAAAAATCTGAAGCAAACAGATCAAATTCCTTTCCACAATTTTTACATTGAACTTTCATTAGACTCACTTTTTTTGCATATGATTATGGGTTTGTCCATGGACGTATCATCTAAGATATTTCTTGTCATAAAATTTCCTCCTTGTTGTTGACGCGATAAAACTGCATTGAAATGAACAATAACCTTCTCCTTCATCGTAGAATGTTCTTCCACAAGCAAAACATTTGCTCTGATTCATGCAAGGCTAACTTTCAGATGAGAATAAAACGGTGAGTTTTTTTGATTTAGTTCCAGATAAAATCAATCAGCTGACTTTGTACGGGATTTATTCAAGAGATTTGAGTTTTTTGCATCTCTATTTTGATTTCCTGTTTCTAATTGTCCTCGTCGTCATTGCTGTTCTCAAACAATTTCTTACGTCTTTTCTTTTTGACCATCTGTTTATTCTCAATGAAATGGACACGTAATACTATATTTCAAGTAAGAAATTTGTGCTAATCCAGTATTAGACAATCTAGTTGATTTCATCATAGATGCAATCAAACAAGATTATGACCGAAAGAATATAAAAAAATCAACTAGCCTTAATGGCTAGATTGAAGTTGTTGATATTTGATGCCCTCTTTCTCTTTTTCTTGTGGTCATGATTGTGATCATTTTTTTCATCACATGCACCACCTTCACATGAGATATCCTTGACCTTCAACACATCACTTTTGTGGTGTAAATCTTCGTTGTCATGATTTGCATGTGAAGTATGAAAGTGATAGGACATCAGACTGACCATGAGAATCACGGTATGATTCGATTACTTGCAAACATTGTAGTTCACCTCTCTAAGTTTAACCTCACAACACAAAAACAATATCTTGCTTTTAATCCAAATGTCAGTTGATTATATTCCGTATGAAATCAACTGATTATTTTGATACTGACTCTCAGCAAAAATCTTTTGGCTTAATACTGTATTGCATTATTTTCATTTCATGACACAACAAATCATAGTAAACAGACAGAATCCGAAAGCAGACCAATTAGACATGGTGAAAAAACATGTCAAAAATGCCCCTCTAATCAGCGAATACAAGCCAATTGCGGCTGATCTAATGGGCTTGTCCTGGATCTTTGCAGGAGACGATGATGAAGGAGGATGGAATCCGTATGATTGAATCAGTTGAAACTTCATTGCATGCATTGGAATACGGATTGTGCAGTTCTCTTGTTACTCTGAGGCAACTATTGCGCAAACGCAAGGCAGAACCTGCATTTGACCCGGAGATGCTGGATGCATACAGGTAATTGCGCTTATACTTCTAAGAGGAGGCGAGAATCATAAAGAGAGTTAGAAAATACAAGCAAACAAGGTTTGGAATCTGGCCAAAATGTAAATAAATGATTTTTTTACTTTTTTTCCAATATTTTTCACATCCACATGAAAGTTGTATGGTTTGTAAACCATTACAAAAAAACAAAGACCTAGATGAATTTATGATCATCTTAAAATTTGCATGCAGATTATGACAGGTTGATGTTCTCAGCATTAAGATTGTCTCCCTTGGAAAGTTTCTTCAGTCCCATTATCTGATAGGGTCTGTACATAATGCTCAACGTTAGGTGTAAGTTTGAACTCACGTAATCTAATTACAATTTCATCATCATCATCGGTCATTACTTGTCAAAGGATTCTACTTTTATTTTCAATCACACCAAAAGCGACAAAAATCTATCTTCGTTTTGCCTCTCCCATTATGTCTCCAACTATTTCTTCGATGAGATCCTCTATTGTTATGATCCCCTCAAGTTTTTCTGTATCATCAAGCACAATGGCCATATGCGAATCTTTTTTCTTGAGTTCAACTAGGAGATCGCTGATTTTATCACTTGAATAGACAAAAAAAGGCTTTCTGGCAATCGTACCTATTCTAGTTTTGTTGTATTCCTTTTCAGGCAGTTTTGCAATGTCCCAAATGTGCAATACGCCCACAATATTTTCGGGCGTTTTTACAAAGACGGGAATGCGAGAAAATCCTCTTTCCTCTATCTTCGATATGACATCTGACAGTTTCTTCTTGCTGTCAAGAGAAAATATCTCACTTTTTGGAGTCATTACATTTTGAATTGATGTGTCATCAAACTCCAATGCATTATGTACAAGATCATGTTCCTCTTTTTCCAGTGTTTTCTCTGCGTATCCCTGATCAACCACTTCCTTGATTTCTTCCTCTGTTATGGGCTTTAGGTGAGGATAACCTCCAGATAACTTCATTATTGTTTTGGTAAGATGTTCCAGAAATATTACAAAAGGATACATTGCATAAGTGAAGCCAAGCAGCACCTTGCTGAATCTCAGAGATATCTTTTCAGGATTAACATTACAGTATGTTTTAGGCAGTATCTCGCCAAATACCAAAATTACAAACGTCATTATCCCAATTACTATCGCTACGCCCTGGCTTCCAAGTAGTTTTATTGCAACATCTGCTGCCAGAACCGAAGAGGCTACGTTGACCAGGGTATTGCCAAGATTTACACTTGAGGTCATCATGCTAGGATTCATTTTTAGTTTGTAAAGTGGAGAGGAGCCTGGGACTCGCTGCCGGTATAATCTAATTACTTTGGAGCGTCTTACTCCCACTATTGCAATCTCCAGTCCGCTAAAAAGTGCATAGAGACATATGAGGACTATAATCGAAATAATTTCAATTTCAACGTATTCCAACTGTAGAATGACGGTTCTCTGGCAAGTTAAATGATATTCAGAATATCATGTTTGAAAATAATCTTCATTCTAATTTGTCATGTTGAATTTACTTTATGATCATTACGGGTTTTTTGGACTTGTGAACGACATTGTAAGACACACTTCCAAGCAATATTTCCCCCGCATGTCCTTGCCCTCGCGAACCCATGATTATCAATCCTATGCCGTTCTTTTTATTTTCGGCAAATCTGACAATATCGTATCCGGGATTGCCCCACAATATGCTTCCTGTAAACCTGATTTTATTTTGCAGACATCTGTCTTCAGCTTGGTCTAGGATTTTCTGTCCTTGTTTGGTCATTTTTGCTTTGTAGCCTCTGGGCTCTATGGATGACAGCGGATCAAACAAGTCATCTAGCGGAACAGATGAAACATCTGCAGGGATTACAAAAATTACTGTGATCTTTGAACTAGTAAATTTTGCCAAATTTATTGCGTAATTAAGTGCATGAAGCGAAAACTTTGAGCCATCCAAGGGAACCAGGATGTTTTGAATTTGCCTCTTTGAGAGTCTAAAATTATTTTTTCTTGTTGGCTTGATCATTTTTAATCGAATCTTCATTTCCAGTGATTCATTTTTTAATTTAAAACATCAAGATGAAATCCAATGGTGAAAATACCTCTGTTTTCACCATTGATCGACATTTCTAAAACCATATTTTGTCATCTTTATGGACAATTATGGGCAAAACAAAAATCAACAAGTTAATGATTTTCATAATTATTCTTTGGATAACTCGTCAGGTTCCTGCATTCTCTTATCGAAGAACAAGCAAGCCGTAAGATCCCCCGTAACATTGACCATTGTCCTGGTCATGTCTAAAACCCTATCCACCCCTAGTAAAAGCACAACTGCTACAGGCGGTATTCCTGCTGCAATGAGAATCGTTGAAAGTATTACGATTCCTGTCCCTGGTGCTGACGGAGCTCCAATTGATGCTGCAAGTGCTGTCAATGAGATCAAAAGTATTGTAGTAAATCCCAAATCGATATTGAAAAGCTGTGCCAAGAAAAATACTGCTATGATTTGATAGAGGGCAGTACCATCCATGTTGATTGTTGCTCCCAAAGGAATGATGAACTGGGAAACTTTTGGTTTTACTTTTAATTTTTCTTCTGCAGTTTTAATTGAGACGGGCATGACTGCAGCAGAACTGGAGGTTGAAAATGCAAGAAGCTGGGCATCTTTTATCATTGCCAATGTGGATAATATGGGTCTCTTTGCAAAAATTTTGATAATTATGATGTAGATCAAAAGCATTGCAAAAAGGCCGATTACAACGGTACCCATGTATGCCCCAAGCCCCACAAGTGCCGAAAGACCAAGTTTTGAAGTTATGCCTGCCATTAAGCCAAAAGCAGCAAAAGGTGCCAAACGCATTGCCCAAGATACGACTTTCATTGTAAGTTTTTGTATTGATTCTAACAGGTCCAGAATGGGCTTTGAGGTTTCTTTAGGCAAAGTAATCAGTGAAATTCCTACAATTAATGCAAAAACGATTATGCTTAACATCTCCCCAGACATAAAGGATGCCAATGGATTGCTGGGAATAATTCCAATAATGCTTTGCGGAATTTCATGTATTGATAGTTCTGAACTTTCAATTGGCTCTGTGTCTTGCAAATCAAAACTTTCTCGGATCAAAGAACTATCTATGAAATCTCCTGGAGCAATTGCTGTTACTACCAAAATCCCAACGGTTAATGCTATTGCAGTTGTTGCAACAAAGTACATCGCTGCACCAAAACCTAGTTTTTGAAGCTGTTCCATACTTCCTGATGATGTCAGACCACGAATGATTGATGCAAAAATTAACGGTATGATGATCATCTGAATAATCTTTAGAAACAGGTTGGCTGGAATTGATAACCAATCTGTGATTATCTCTGCTGTTTCTTTCTCGACAATTCCTGTCTCAGGTCCTAAAAATATTCCCAGGACCAATCCCAAAAATAACGCAAAAATTACTTGTGCCCATAATTTTTTTTTAATTAGATATGTGATTTGTGGCGTATGGAATTTGAATGACTTTGTCACCATTATGCTTGAAGTCTATTTGCTTTTCATCTATATTACAAACAACGAAATTCTCTAAACTGATTCTCAGAATTGATTTTGTTCAATATCTTAAACTATTGAATAAGGACTGCAAATATGATGACAACCCTGCAAGACATACGTGTCTGCAAATCCTGCGGAAATGTGTTTTCAAAAAAGGCAGGAGTGTCAATAATTATAGAATGTCCCCAATGCAAGGGAACAAGTTTTGAACCTATGAAATCTTCTATTGGGGAAGAAATATCACAAGAATAATGAAAATCTGAAAAACAATGGATGGTTTATTTGTGAAATAATCCAACTGCAAGCATGTACAAAACAATACTTGTACCCCATGCAGGGACTCCTGCGGGAGATGAGGCTTTAAGGCACGCAATTCATGCTGCAAAAGATACGTCTGCAAGAATCATCATCTTGCATATAGTGGAAAAAATATCGCATCCGCCGTCGTTTGCACTGTCTTCCTCTGAGCGAGAAAAACTGGTAAAAAGCATCGATGATGCAAACGAGTCAATAAGGGAGGAAATGAAAGCAGAGATGAAAACGAGAAGTCAGCAATGCAAAGACAACGGCATTGAATCTGAAATCAAAGTTGCAATTGGTGATGCATCTGAAATAATTCTGGACGAGGTGGAAAAGGAAAATGTGGATCTCATAGTGATGTCAAAAAGAAGAAAGCTAAAGGGCGTGAAGAAGCTGCTATCCTTAGGAAGTGTCTCAAGGAAGATTGTGGAAAATGCACAATGTCCGGTTTTGCTAATGGACGTGGAAAAAATATGAGCAAAAAAGTATTTGACACATATTGGTTCCATACAACGGAACACCTGGCAGCCAAAAGGCATTCAAAAAGGCATTCAAAAAGGCAGTTGCATTGGCACAACTAGCAAAGTCAAAAATCACAATTATTACATGTCTGGAAGAATGCTCCACGCTTGGACTGTTCAAAACCAAGGTGAACAAACAAGACTTTGAAAAAGAGTGTGAATTGGTCATACAGGAACACGTCAAGCTAGAAAAATACGCAACAGAATTTGGAGTTTCATCCAGTTTTAAAATAGTTAAAAGTAACAGGGCATCTCATGCAATCTTGGAATTTGTAGACAAGCATGATGTAGACCTGATAATAATGGGAAAGACAAAACTTGTCACCCGCTATGAAAAAATACACTACCAAACTACTGTTGAGGCGGTGTTTAGAAATGCAAAATGCCCACTTTTGATCATATAAAAAATCAAAAAGCAATAATTTGGAATTTTAAATCATGTTATTTCGTATATGGGGTGTTCTGAAACATCCTAGATTTACTAATTCATAACCATTACCATCAATCAAATCCTCTATCGGTAATTTTTTGACAGTTTTGAGAAAATCGTCGAATTGATACCGAATTGATATGAATAATCAATCAAACTCTCGGAAAGTTTCTGGATGTTTTACCGAATTGATATTTGTGATAACTGAATTGATAAAAAATATCAGAAATTAAGATAAAAATATGGACAATCTTTTTGATGAGATAGTCTTTTTACAAATTTTCTTGCATTAAATGAAAAAATACTCAATACAAGTATCGCAATAATCATGCCCACACGTCGAATTGTAAAATATTTGAAAAATAGTGTTATTTTTTGTAGGCAAAAAC